>JARQTN010000077.1:5087-8383 GCA_029976695.1 Lewinellaceae bacterium | reverse complement strand
GCAGATCCGCCGGGATCGAAAGCCTGGTTGATCTCTGATTCCGTGAGCGGCCTCTGCCTGGGGGTAGATGCGTCAAAGTAGGCAAAGTCAAGATATCTCATATAGGGCACATACGGCACATTGCCAAACTGGCTGGCATACAACGGCACATCCCTTTTCAGGCGGTTGGAGATATCCACCAACCTGGCACGGAGGCTCCTGGTATTTGGAAATACCCTGTACCTGAGGTAACTGTTGACAGCCAGCGGCTGGCCATAGAACGGGTCAAACTCGTCATTCTGGCTTTTTCTGAGGAAGACTTTTACCCGCGGTGAAAACTCTTTTTGCCGGTCATTCACATACAACACCTTGAAGGGCTCCATGTCGACCCATTCAAATTTTTCCTCCAGCACCTTTTCGATATTCGGCAGCTCGATGGATCCAACGCTGGCATGGTCACTTGTCCAGCTACCTCCAGCATCCAGCTTGGCTTTCATGGTATTGAATTCAGAAGTCCGGAAATAGTATGCATAGATCACCCTTTCGTACGGCTTCGCGTTATCTGCCGGCAGGTCAATTTCCCTGAGGGTTTCAGAAGTAAATGTGCTGGCACCGATGCGTGCCTGGAAGTTCTGGATCACGACACTCTGGACGCCGTTCAACGCGGGGTTTGGCCCGTTGATCGCGTTGATTGTTGATTGATCAAGAAAATGGGTGATGCTGTTCGGGGGCACATCCTTGCGGATCAGCTGCACGCAGTATGTCGTATTGTTCTGTAATGGTGACAGGTCAAAAACAATCAGCCTGTTCAGGTCCGAGATTGTGATCGGGGTTTCAATCTCCGACCCGCCTTCAGAAGTAAACCGAGCATAGAAGGTCACTTCATTTTCCTCAAACTCACCCATCGTCTGCAGTGCCTTGCTCTGGCCCTGAGCGAGCTTGACATAGCCCGTATGGTTGATGGTTTCATCCTTCAAAAAACTCTGCTGGTTGATATACGGATAGGTAAAAACAATGTTTTCATCTACAATGACATCCGGTTCGTCACCCGTGGTGAAAACGGCAAGAGAGTCCTCGCGAAAGATGTTTCCGTTCACATATACATTGTACCAGCGCCCATCATTCCGCAACTCATGAGCCCTGACCTCCACATACACTTCATATCTCGTCTCCCCGTTTAACGCTGACACAGGCAGAATCTCGGCAATATAATTATCTTCCTTCATTGTACGCGTGCACGCCAGGCTGTCGATCGAACTCCTGTAGGGTTTGACCTTGAACTTATGGATGTAGGGCTTCAGGTACCTGATGACCGGGGGCTCTGACGGCTGGTAGTATTCCGGTATTTCCATCACTTCATTCATGGGCAGGGCGAAAGAGGCCTGGGGCGCAACGAAAACGGAAACATCGGTTGCGCCATTGGCCGGTTTCAGGTCCTGGATCAGGGCCAGGTCGCCAAAGGGATTGCCGGTTTCTACAGGATGACATACTTCCCCAAGGGACATGTCAAAAGCACAGCGGCCTTCCACGAGGCCATTCAGGATGCTGTAATAGAAACTCCCTGAACCCCGCATCCATTCAGGATTGGGCAGGCCAGCCTCGAGGCGCAGTGCTGCACTTGCAGCAAGGATCGGGAATCGTCCCTGGATAAAGAACAAATCGATGCCCACACCAAATTCGCCTTCAATTGCGGCATACATCTGCCCGGTACCGTACCAGCCATCAATACCCGGTACGATGCCACTTCCGGCACACGTGCGCGTATCACTCCAGGATACATTGACATCAGCGCCCATGACTGCCGAAAGGTCGAAATAGAAGGGCGGGAACTGCATGCCAATATTGAACGACATGGCCAGTCCAAAGGCGAAACCCTCGCCAAGTTGCGCTTCTGCGGCATTCGGATTGGGCTGCCCGCCCATCAGGTCGTCTACATTTCCACCTGCAACAGATCGTTCCGGGTTCTCCAGGCCAAGGTTGTAAATTCGCGTAAAATTCTCATGCGGTTCAGGCAATGTGGTTGGCACCTGGTGACCGATCATGAGGTAATTGCTGATTTCAATCAATGGTTCCTCAGTGCCAGGTAATGTCAGGATCACCCCGCACCGGTTGTCGGGCTCACCCATATTGAAATACCATTCATCCGGCCCGACGAAAAATTTCGCCCAGACCATGGCATTTTCAGAAGTCCATCCCGGGGGAGGGTCCAGGTTTTCGCCAAGCCCGCGCAAAACAGGGGAACCTGCCGGAACCTGGACCTGGACAAAAAATTCGCCGTCAAATGTGGCATCATCATATGGGGGTAGATGCAATTTCATGCTGACATATCCAGCCACCGGGCTGTCTGATGCTGCTCTTCCTACAGTGCTTGCAGAGACACCATCCGTCATGACCCTGAAGGACCCCTTAAACTCAAGCCGGGTCAGCCCATGTGCAAAACTGAATTCAGCCTCCAGGCCGACATCGATGTTATATGCTTTCCCCTGGTCGCCGCTCGAACCCAGGATGACAGTAAATTTGAGACCGAGATCGGTACCAAAATGTGGCTCGTATGTGACCCCTGAAGGAGCGCCATTACTGCCCCCAAGCACGCCTGCCCCTCCAGGCATCGAAGAACCTTCCACCTGCTGCATGTGGTGGTAAAACCCTCCTCCCAGGCCATACAGGTTTAACCCGGAGAATATGGTGATCCCTGAGCCAATGATGAACATCCCGTCGACATAGAAGTAGGAGTACCAGTCGGGACTGTCATACACTGTTGCTGTTTCCGCCTTGATCGTGCCAAACTCGGCGTTGATTTGGGCTTCGATCTTGGTACCCAGGTTGAGGCCCAGTGTGATGCCGCCCCGGACGCCTTCCTTCAGCACACTCCCGGCGGTTTCCTTGTAGAAATCTAAATATCCATTCAGGGATACATCACTAGTCGTAACTTCGATATTGATCTTGTTCAGGCTTACGCCGGTAAGGTCAAACCTTTGGGGAGTGGAGAATAAATCCATATCGATGTGCAATGTGACGCGTGCAGAAGCGGCAAATCCGTCATTGCCCTCACTCAAGGTGATCTTGGGTTCGATCACGATGCCCTCGTTGCTCACGGAAAAATGCTCAAGGCTGATCGGGAAACCGGACATGTCCTTTTGCGGGCTGGTCAGTGAATAACTGAACCTCCTCGATTCAAATCCCGTCCGACTGTTTATCCTGAGGTTTTCTATCCGTACCCCGGGCATATTCATGGAAGCAGGCATGGAGTTGCCTCCCGACAGGTTGCTGTCGCTGATATTCAACGTAGCGGTCAGGTTTGCCTCAATATATGATTC
>JARQTN010000077.1:0-4987 GCA_029976695.1 Lewinellaceae bacterium | reverse complement strand
ATTATCGATAATCAGGTTGCGCATCGAAAAGCTCAGCCGGCCCCCTCCCGGACCCTGGAGCTGCTCGGGTGTGGTCACCCTGACTGTTTTCAGCCAAAAGCCTTTCCACGTGTTGCGCATGGTTTCAGAGGCCATGGAAGCATGCGTATAATCGTCAGGCAATGCGGATTGCAGCCCTGTCGGATTTTCAAGATCCGAAACATCGATCCAGGCCTCATCTGCCACGGTAAACGACCAGTTTTCCACACCCGGAATCTGGAAAGGATCGATATCGATCATGCCCATGATGTTCATCCCCCTCGAAAATTTCCCCCTCACGCGGGCTTCCACATTTCCTTCTTCCCGGATCGTGCCGTCCGGGTTTTCCGGGAGCAGCCAGTCACGCCGGAACCGGAATATGGAGGAAAGGTTAAGCGTCTTGAAGCCCTTGCAGTCCCATTCCACATAGGTCACTTCTTCCATCGGCCTGCCGCTTTCCACACCTGCAATGCGAAACTGATTGCCATCCATGCGGTCGAACACCTGGTCCTGGGGCAGAAAAAGCCTTCCTTCATCTGAAAATCCGGTCGCCGAGATGCAAATCTCTGCACCTAATGAAACGAAACCCTCGACGATCTCGAAATTGGGCATGTTCAGGTTGACAACCGCTTTGAGTTTCGCATCATTGGGCTTGATCTGGATATCGATGATGCCCACAATGATCCGGTTGCCGTCAATGGTCTTGTCCAGCCCGACGGGAAGGTTGACATCGCCGCCGGTCAGGAGGCTGATCAGCTTACCGGTGCTCGTCAAACCTGCATCAAGAGCCTGTGCCGCTGCAGAGTCCATCCCGATCGCCGTACCCAGAGGGGTGACCACCTGCGAAAAAGGATAGGACTGGTCAACCACAGGCGTGAGGTTGCCGGCAAAAGCCTGGCCCGCAGCGTTGACCTGGATATCGTTCATGTCAAAACGGACACGGATATTATTGAGGTAGGAAAATTCCACAAGCGCCCGGCCATTATACCTGTTGCCCGAACTCGAAGTGATCGATTCCACTTCAGCAGAAAAGCCTGCGATGGAAAATGTGCCGCCGGTTTCAAGTCCGCCAACGGCTGTCCTGTCGGTAATGACCGGGAATGTACAGGGTGCATTGCATTCTGATTCCGGATCTGTTTCAGCAACTGGCGTGGAGGTGGAACCATCTTCGTCGATCGTGAATTTGCGCATCCCGGAAGCGTGATAAACCTCTGATTCCGGGATCCATCCCGTCACCGTCTGATCCGGGTCCTTCAGCCAGACCATCCGCCACCAGTAATCCCCTTCTTCAGGAAAGTTGAAGGTGTGGTTAAGCTCCTTGAGCAGTCTTTCCTGTATCGAAGATTCAATGAGCCTCCTTGAGGAGGCATCAAAGAACTCACTTGACAACACATCGAGGGACCCGCTTGTGTGCCGGACCAGGCTTGAAGCAGATGGTGTAGATTCCGAAAAAACCTGGAGTGCCCAATGTTCATGTACATCGCCAAGCACGGCCTCGAGTGCCACATAGTTCTGCACATGAAAGAGCATGTATTCCGGGACAATGCGTGCCTGGTCACCGCCTGTCAGCCACCTGAAGGTGATATCGCCCGGCCTGAGGGTATCATTTGCTGCGGGGAACTGGTGCTGTGCCTTTGGCATCCCAACGACAAAAGACTGGGGCGAGATGCTGGAGGACCAGTTCCTGCCGTCCCTCATGTTCATTGTCGTATTTACCTGCCAGCTGTAGGCCTGGCCGCGCGACACATTTCTCACATCATCTTCACTGTCAAATGCAAATTTTGAAGCATGGTCCCATGTCGCACCCGGCCCGGCACCAAATGTCCTTTCGACATATGCCAACGCACCGTCCGGCCAGGGGTTTTGCCCGGTCCTGCTAGTGCCATCGGTACAACTGACTGAAAAGTCAAGCCGCCAGTAGTCGTCACACCAGGGTGTAAAGCCGCCGATCAGGGGAAAATTCATGTACGGGATGGTATCGCCGGCCATCGGAAAATGCGGCTCAATGGCATAGGCTTCCGGATCCAGGCACTGGCTACCGAAATAAAATGCAGCCGCGTTGCTCCGGCCACCTTGCTGGAATGCAAACTCCCCCAACGGATCATAAGCAATGACATGAATGGCATATTGGTGCCCCTGGATCCAGACATCATCTTCAATTGTATACGATCCCGGATTTGAAGTCGTTTCGTTCACCACAAAATCAGTTGTCTCATCGCTGAGGGCCATATTGGCATCCGTTTGGCCGGCCTGCGTCATATCCACGACCCGAACCCTGTATTCAACACGCTCGAGCAGGACCGGATTTGTAATAGCGGGCTGAGTCCAGAGTACATTCACTGTGGGGATCTCACCGGTCATGTGTTCCCCGTCTTCCGGTGAATTCAGGTCAGGTGCAGCCGGGTATTCAATATTGATGAAGGCACATCCAGCCGGTTCCGGCCTGGAAAGCGGATTCATATTATCGAAAGAATCATATGCATAGGCCGTAATGCAAAAGTCATAACTGCCTTCAGGCAGGATCCGGTTGTTCAGGTTGAGCTCCGGGGGGACCACGAGCAGGTCGGAGAGGTTAATCGAAATGCCGATGTCTTCCACATTTGAACCATAGTATTCCCTGGTTTCCCCCGGGCCAAGGATAAATGGGGCAACCGGCCGGTATTCGGGCCTGGTGCGGATTGAAACACCATTTGTCTGCCCTTCAAGGGACATTTGGAACCTGAGTTCCTGTTCATCATCTGTCAGGTTGGTGATCGTCACAATAAGCTGTTCGTCATTCTCAAAATAGGATTCAAACGTATGGGGGTATGGCGGCGGGATCATGATATCGATCTGGATCGGGAAATCACCCTGTGCCGTCAATTTGACTGTCGAAAGAAAAATGAAAATGATGATCAGTCTCCTTTTCATGGTTCGGTTTTTTTCATCAGAAGGAATAAGTGTATGAGACATTGCCCCGCGTTTCCCTGACGGCTTCGGCCCGGAAATTCTGTCGATCGATCAGATAAATGTTGAAGCGGATATTGTGCTTTTTTGTGATCCGGTATCCCGCACCGGCATTCAGGTTGAGCACATTGCCATTGTCCGCACCGTCAAGTGTGGCCTTCGCTACATTCACGCGGGCATTCAGGGAAAGTTTTTTGTCGAAGAACCGTTTGTTTGCAGTCACAAAAAAGCCGGTCCTTGCGGTCGTCCTGCCCGGAAATTCAATGTTATTCTGCTGAAAGCCCGCAGAAAGCCTGAGATCTGTTTCCTTGAAACTGATCGCATAGGATGCCCTGATGAAGGACGTATTTGTATTTCTTGGCTCTTCAAGGAATGTCGCAACCTCGTTCAGCCCCTGGTCAAGATATGTCCCTGAAATGGTGTGCCGGGTATTGTTTTCGCCCCAGTTCAGTTGAAGGGTACCCTGAAATTGACTTGTCGTCTGTGCATACCTCAGGGTGTCTGCCAGTTCGATAAAGCCCGGCTCCCGCTCGGATTCAATGTTTGAATAACTGCCACTCAGCAATAACGGTTTGACCGGCCTGACAGATGCATTGAAGGAATAAATCACCCGCTTCTGGGTGTATGACCTGTAATTTTCCAGGTTGTTCCTGCGCAGGCCAATTTTCCCCTTCAGGCTGACCACGGATCTGGCAATCTGGGCACCTGCCTGAATGGTGATGTCCTCCCGGTCATTGACCAGGTAATACACACCAAGCGACCTGTAGGATGGGTTGATCCGACTGTATTCCACGCCAAAGTTGAACGCCCTGAAAGTAAGGCGGAGAGAAGCATCCCCGGCAAAAGCAAGTCGTGATGCCCGGTTAACTTCAATTATGGAATTCAATGCCTCAAGTTCTTCTGTTCCAAGCCCCCGCGTGCTTGCATTGAGGTTTCCCGAAAAAATCGAGGCGGCAAGGTTCGTGCGGAACTGCACCACCTTGAACAGGGTGAGCATGCCGGAAACCCCGAACCCAAGGTTGTTTTCAGGCTTGATAAACCGGGCAAGGCTGTCCGGGATATCCGGCACCTCCCGCTGGTCCTGGGCCCTGAAGGCAATCAGGTCGATAAAATTGCGCGTGCTTCCGTACCCGATTTTCACCCCATATGCCTTCCTGTCGTAGGTCGGAAAGCTGCTGACACCGATCACCTCGTCATTTGCCGGGTAAAAGCTTTGCATTTTCCCGATAAATGCAGCAAACCGGAAATTGCCGGGCGTGAGCTCGATGCCCCCGCCCAGGAACCTGTGGCCGGAATAGATATACGGTGAAAAATTCATGCTGCGATGCCCTGCATGGACCTTGATCCATTTGTATGTCGGGCTAATGCCGATGTTGTTGAAAGGGTGGCTGAATGACCGGTTGTCGTTGCGGATCGATACGGAAAGCGGGATGGAAATCCCATAGAGGGAAAGGTTCAGGTTGCCGTTTATTGCCCACCCGAAATTCGGATAGGGTGTTTTGATATTTGTACTCCTGAACTGGGAGTACAATCCAATGCTGCCCCGTACCTGGACGGGCTTCTCGGACCCGATATTGCTCAAATCCTGACCCTTCCCGGCAAAGGGATGGATCAGGAAAAAAGCAAAGATGAAAAGCCATGTAATGCGTCCCACTGAATCTCGTTTGGGGTTATTCTTTCAATGGGCCTATTTGTTGCTCTCTTCTGGAACAACTCTCTGTTCATCCAGCGCCTTGCCAACCGGAATCCGCATGGATTCGTCCAGCCCGAAAGCTTCCGGGTTCAGGTAATACCCTTTATACTGGGCTGGTTTCTCCTCTTCTGCGACAAACCTGTTTTGCTCGGCCCAGGCATCCTTCCGGATGCCCGTCACCTGCCAGCTGACCTCTACATTCGGCTTGTCTGACTGGATCACGAATTTGTTGTTCGCCACCTTCTCTTTTACAATAACCTGGGCAAAAGTGCCGATCGGTGTGAGCTGGTACCTGTAATCCATATTGAGCGCCTCAAAATATCCGGGCAA
>JARQTN010000076.1:1260-6718 GCA_029976695.1 Lewinellaceae bacterium | reverse complement strand
CTGCGAATTTTTTACAGACCAGTTCGAAGATTCGTGCGCCCCGATACAGAATAACTGAACATGCGAATAACTGAATAACTGAATCTGCGAATTTTTTACAGACCAGTTCGAAGATTCGTGCGCTCCGATACAGAATAACTGAACATGCGAATAACTGAATAACTGAATCTGCGAATTTTTTACAGACCAGTTCGAAGATTCGTGCGCTCCGATACAGAATAACTGAACATGCGAATAACTGAATAACTGAACCTGCGAACTTTTGTATCCGTGTTCGGCTATCTGGAATGGATGAGCATTTGCAGTAAGACACCTAACCAAAGTATCCATATCCTTTTGCCATCAGCACTGCGCATAAAGGGATGACAACAAGCAGGAAAAGTTCGATGCGGATGAGGAACCGCACATACCGGGGGACGGGAATGATCTCGTCTGCCTTTGCTTTCCTGTTCCGGAAATAGAAGATCGTGGGCGGCAGGGAAAGGAACGCAAGCAGGATTGCCAGTCCCACCTTGAGATGGAAGATCCAGTTCTTTGTATAAAAATCTGCCGGCTTGCCGATGCCAAACCAGAGGATCAGGCCGGCCGCTACGGCGAGTATTGCGGCAACGCCGTAAAATCCGTCGATCCTGAAGATCCACCGGACTTCCTGCCCGTTGACCCGGTCCTTCACCAGGAAAAATTCGGCGGCAAGGGCTGCCACGATGCCGAAAATCGAAATAAAATGCAGGTAGCGGATGAATACTTCCATGGAACAAATCGGTTTATTCAATGAATCGGATAAAAGTACACTCGTTTATGCAAATGAAAGGTATCAATTCCGAGTCTGATACAAATTCAGATCCGAACATCCAACTTCACCTTTATCCCTGAACCCATCAGACCAGGACCTGCATCAGCAGCAGGACCCAGATCATGATGAGGATTGGGCCGAGCAACCCGACAGCTATCCCGCCAGGGCGAAATTCGATCTGTTCGATATAGCCGGTACTGTACGCAATCGCATTGGGCGGGGTGGATACCGGGAGGAACAGGGCACAGCTTGCACTGAGGCCAATGATCAAAGCCAGCGCAACGGGGTTGACTCCTTCAAAAAGGCTGGCCGCCGGGATCAGAATGGCAGCGGCTGCGGTATTGCTCATGATATTGGATGAGAATACGGTAATGCCGGCAAAAGCCACGATCAGCAATAATCCGGGCATTCGTACATCCTGCAGCTGATCGAGGAAATAGTCCATTAGCCCGGTTTCCTGGATCGCAAGCCCCAGGGAAAGCCCGCCTGCTACCAGCATGAGTGTATCCCACGGAAGCCCCCGCACATCCTCGGCGCCGATAATATTCATCATGGTAAGTGCGATGATCGGAATGCCTGAAACGGCTGCCATTGGGATCGGGTGCAATCCATCCGTAAGCCATAAAAGTACAGTCACGCCCAGGACGACCCACATCACCTTTTTCTGGTTCCATTCCCCGACATACCGGACCGGTTCTTCCGGCGTTTCCTCCGTTGTGGTGAGTACACTCAGGTCAACCTTCTCGGGAATCCTGTATTTGCGCCTGAGGATGATCCAGAAAAAAACGACGAGGATGATCGCGACAGGGACTCCAAAGAGCATCCAGTTGAGGAAGCCGATCTTGAACGGGATCATACCCATCCGGTTGATCATGTCCACGGCAATCGCATTGGGTGGCGAGCCGATGATCGTACCCATCCCGCCGATGGATGCCGCCGCGGGAATGCCTAATAAAACGGATTTCGAGAAGCCATCATCTTTGCCCAACGTCTGGACAAGCGGCATCAGGGCCGCAATCATCATGGCTGTGGTCGCCGTGTTCGACATGATCATCGAGATCCCTGCCGTGGCAAGCATCAGGCTGAGCAGCATTTTCTTCGGGTTTTGGCCAAACCGTGCCGTCACCACTTTGAAGACTTCCATGTCCAGGCCGGTCTTCTTGAGGCCTTCAGCCAGGAAAAAACCGCCCAGGAGCAACCAGATCACGCTGTCTGACCAGGTATTGACAAATTTCTCCACATCGATATTCTTCCCTTCAAGCCCGGGCTGTCCCAGAAAGAATACAAGGAAACCGACAATCATGATCCCGACTGCAAACGGCGGGATCGCCTCCGTGATCCATAACCCGATCGAGAAAAAGAGCAGGAACAAGACATAGATCTGTGCTTCCCCGAATGACTCATCTCGGACCAGATAGGTAAGGAACAAGGAAAGCAGGATGATCGCCATGAACCGGATCAGGCGCGTCTGGCTTTCGACCATACGCTCCATGTTCTTCATATATGTTTTCGAAGCTCTTCTCGAATCTGCCATGTCAATTGAGATTTATCCGGTTGATCCCATTTTTACAATATCCTGTAAGTGTCTTTGTTACACAAAGGTATTTCTCCTGCCCATATTTGCCCCTTTTCCATGATCACTGTGACAAATGATATCGATCATGCCATCCCAATCATTTCCAAAAAATAAGAAAGTGGGCAGAAAACACCATATTCAGCAAGGTAACCAATAAAAAAAAGCCATGGTCAAAGTGATCCGGGGTGATATCACCCAGCTCAAGGTAGATGCGATTGTGAATGCCGCCAACAACACACTTTTAGGTGGCGGGGGCGTGGATGGCGCGATTCACCGCGCGGCAGGCCCTGAACTGCTTCAGGCATGCAGGACTCTTGGGGGATGCAGGACAGGTGATGCGAAGATTACCCCGGGTTTTGCATTGCCGGCAACATATGTGATCCATGCGGTCGGCCCTGTCTGGCATGGCGGCAAACAGGAAGAAGATGCGTTACTCTCTTCGGCCTACCGCCGTTCACTTGAGGTCGCCAGGGAGAATGGCATTCATAGCATTGCATTCCCCTCCATCAGCACAGGGGCCTATGGATTCCCGATTGACCGCGCTTCGAAAATTGCCATAAGCACGATCAGGGACTACCTTCACGAATGCAAATCCGTCATGGAGGTCTTCCTCGTAGCTTT
This sequence comes from Lewinellaceae bacterium, assembly GCA_029976695.1. GTDB lineage: Bacteria > Bacteroidota > Bacteroidia > Chitinophagales > Saprospiraceae > JARQTN01. Next base: position 3,728 of record JARQTN010000076.1, on the reverse strand, counting down.
CAGCGAAGGAGATTTCCAGATAATCAAGCAAATTCTGGAAAGGGATCCAGCCTGAATTACTTCCTTTTCTTGGTATAGGCGATGCGCCGGGATGCCTTGCGCATCAGGACATTGATCAACTGATCCGTGTTGCTGCCGAGTGATCCCTGCACGCGCTTGTGATAGTTGACCAGGACCTCACCATCCATCGCATTGTGGACGTACATGTTCACAACAGCGGAATTGGTCGATCCCCATACGCCAAAAATCGCCCCAATCGCGACAGATGCTCCTTCCGACATGGGTTTATCCGTGCTCAGCGTCCCCGAGATCAGTGCATCGACGCCCAGGATAGCACATAATTCCTGGGGTGTATGGTCAGGGATATCCCCGGTTTCGATGCCTGCCTGCTTGAGCTTGGCCATCGTCGTCGCAGGGTCCTGTACCCTAACGTTCAGTTTCCCCTGCTTGTCCCTGCGGAGGAACCATGCGTACATGGCATTCTGCAGGTTTTCACCTTCGGCAATCTCCATGCGCTCCAGCTGCTCGGTCGTAATTTCCTTCATATGCTTCGGCCTCAATTTTACCGTCGCATCAAAAGGGACAATCCCGATCACCGAATGCCCGGATGCGATGGCATCGAATTCAGGGTGGGTATACAAGCTTGTCTGGGCAACTGCAGGCAGGACAAGAAAACCCAGCAATACAATAAAAATACTTTTCATATTCATCATTCACGATTTTGTTGCATCAAAGATGAGGATTAAACGGATTTCAGGCAGAATAAATTCCATTTAATCTATTGAATTGCATTTTTCAGGAGGAACATTTGCTTCCTGCATGGATGATAACTCGTTGATTGATTCCTTGTTTCACTCACAAGTCTGCAAGACTTGGTTTGTCGTGCAGAGATAAAGAGATACACGTGCCTGAAGAGGACCGGTGAACCGGGACAAAAATTCTTTTTGTTTAACTATTTTGTTTATTTATTAAACAAAACTTTCTGTCAAGTGTCTTATCATCGAATCTCTGATATGTCATCGTTCATAAAAAAGTTTATAACATGATGTATCTCGTAACCAATCTCAACCCCGGCGATTACGTCGGTTTTACGTTCTTTATCGGTTCGATGGCCATGTTGGCCGCAACCGTCTTCTTTTTCTTGGAAATGCGCAATGTGGAGGGAAAATGGAGGACTTCCCTCCTTGTCTCAGGACTGATCACATTCATTGCTGCTGTTCATTATTATTACATGCGCGATGTCTGGGCGACCACCCTGACCTCTCCGACCGAGTACCGCTACATCGACTGGATCCTTACGGTCCCCCTGATGTGTGTTGAATTCTACCTGATCCTGAAAGCTTTCGGAGCAAAAATTTCACTCTTGTGGAAAATGATCGTGTACTCTCTGATCATGCTTGTCTTCGGATATCTTGGAGAAGCTGTTTTCAAGGAGCAAAGTGTGCTCATGGGCGTTTTGTCCACCATCGGGTATGTGGGCATTTTGTATGAAGTATGGTTCGGTTCAGCGAAAAAGCTTGCGCAGAGTTCCAATAACCCGGTCCTCCAGAAAGCATTCAGGGCACTGGCCTGGTTTGTGTTTGTCGGGTGGGCGATCTATCCGCTTGGATATATGGCTGGCACAGAAGGAGGCTGGCTGACAAGCACGTTCCTCAATGGAAATATGGACATCATTTACAACATTGGTGATGCCGTAAACAAAATCGGTTTCGGACTTGTCATTTACTCTCTTGCTGTGAGTTCCGGAACGGGTAGTGCAAAAATTGCAGCATAAGTTTCGCAACATTGACGAGAATCTCCTGGTTGCCCGGGAGATTCTCATTTCACTCTTCTATGCGCAGATATTCCATCATAAGTAAATTTGCAGCAGCCATCATCATCATTGGTGCAGGAACCATTTTACCCCAAAGGTTCCTGGACGTATTGGCGATCTTCATCATTCTCCTTGGGGGCATTCCGCATGGTGCAAATGACTGGAAAATTTCGCAACCTTCCAGCACTGGCACAGATGACAAGTTTGGGCATTTCATATTCAAATATATACTCATCTCAGCCTCATTCATCCTGATCTGGTTTCTCTTTCCGCTCAAAGCGCTCATTATATTCGTAGCTCTTTCGATCTACCACTTTGGTCAATCTGAAATGCATGCGACCGGGATCAAGCCTTTGAAATCCAGGACCTATTATTTTATCTGGGGGAGCTATGCAACACTTTTTCCACTCATGTACCACTGGCCGGTAACAATGCTTTATATCCAGGAGCTGACGCACATCCCACTGGAAGTTGACGGACAATTCCAGTCAAGGAACATTTCGTTGTTTCTTTTTGCCATGCCGGCCGCCGTACTTGCATTCCTGCGATCCAGAAACCGCATTTCGCGTGTACAATTGGGAAGGGAGCTCCTCAATATTGGATTGCTGGCCTTGATCTATATGTTTACTCCACTTCTCCTGGGATTCGCTATTTA
>JARQTN010000076.1:0-1160 GCA_029976695.1 Lewinellaceae bacterium | reverse complement strand
TCGGCCACAATTCTTTAACCATTTTGCAGGATGGGTGTTCATGATGATATGACAAACGAATTTCCAAACTGGATGAAAACAGTCCTGCGCCTGGCCGCAGCATACAACCTCCTGTGGGGTGCCTGGGTCGTCCTTTTTCCCAATCATTTTTTTGAACTCGTTGGCATGGAACCGATGGTTCACCCGATGGTCTGGCAGGGCATGGGCATGGTGATCGGGTTATACGGCCTGGGCTACTGGTGGGCCTCATACAATCCGATCCGGCATTGGCCTATCGTAGCGGTTGGATTCCTGGGAAAGATCTTCGGACCATTGGGCTTCCTGTTCAACTACCTGACGGGGCAAGTCCCTTTTTCATTTTTTTATACGCTCATCACGAATGACTTTATCTGGTGGGTTCCATTTTTCCTGATCCTGAAAAAAGTCCACACGGATGCGCATTGGGACCTCACAGGTGCGTGACTGGATCCAGAAAGGGATCGGCCTCTTCTTCATCGCTGCAGGGCTGAACCATTTCCTGACCCCGGGTTTTTACCTCCCGCTGATCCCCCCGGCATTCCCGTTTCCGGAATTCATCAACATTGCCAGCGGCATCCTTGAAATTGCGGGCGGGATTGGCTACCTGGCTACTCGTCACCGCAAAATGTCAGGATACCTGCTTGTGATGCTGATGATCCTGTTTATTCCTTCACATGTGTATTTCGTCCGGGAAGGTTCCTGTATTGAAAATGCGCTGTGCGTTCCCGATTGGGTGGGCTGGGCCAGGCTCGTTTTCATCCATCCCCTGATCATCTGGTCCATCCTCCATTTTTCCGGGTCAGGAAAAGATCCGGACAGATGATGGATCTGGTCCGCATCATCATAGATTTCGGCCTGGTCGTCCTGACCTGGGTTGTTCAGCTTGTGGTCTATCCCGGATTTCGATTCTATTCAAGGCAGGAAATGGATCGATGGCATCCCGTTTATACGATCAGGATCACATATGTCGTACTTCCGTTAATGTTTGGTCAACTGATCCTGCACGCGTTGAATGCGTGGACAAATCAGGATTTTCTTTCCCTGATCAATTTAATGCTTGTCATCGGGATGTGGGTCATTACTTTTATCTGGGCGGTTCCGCTTCATCAAAAAATTGACCGGGGAGAAGATCTGGAGGGTGT
>JARQTN010000075.1 GCA_029976695.1 Lewinellaceae bacterium | reverse complement strand
AACGCCGATATGAAAATCGGCGCTATCTCGGCCTGGTCTGTCATCCTGAGTGAATACTGACAAGTCGAAGCATTGCGAAGCGCTTCGTCAGCAGAGTCGAAGGATGAACACTTGAAGCCTTGTGTCTTGTCCCTTACCCATCATAGCCTCTCAAAGTCCATCATACCCATCACAGTTCAGACAAAAGGGGGGATATAAAAGCTAAGCCAATAGCTTCCTTAATCACGATGCCCTTCTACTCAGCCGCTCAAAATCCGATCATCCCAACCATCCTAAAAATCCTAATTCAGACAAAGTGAGCGGGCATTTGTCTTGAACCATGATCGGTCGGACAGACATGATACACTATGATATTGCCGCGAAAGCCGCAATAAACCCCGGTGCTATCCTGGTATTCCCTGGACCTCTGCATTGTCAAACTGTGCTGGGGCTAATATCAGAAGGCCAAAGCCGGAAAAATTCCGATTCAAGGCTGTACAGTATATTTTAATGAGCAGGGAAAGCCAGATTGCCTGAGTAATTTCTTATCTTAAGTGGGCATTGCTTGAAAAACACCCAAACCATGCGGCTCACCAAAGAGCAGAAAAGAAAGTTCTGGACCTTAAGATGGATATTTCTGGCGGCCATGATCCTTGCCCCTGTGTATACCATCCTGGTCGATGGCTTTGCCTCATGGTATCCATTTCTGATGGCGTTCCTGATCGCCCCTTCAATAGTCCTGATATTTGCTTTTTTCGAATTTGTTGTTTTTGATGGCAGGATCAGAAAACTGCCCTTCCTTGTCCTTTTGATCATACGCATAAGCGCATACCTGTTTTCCATACTCTTTTGTGTCTTGTCTATTGTAATCCTCATCCGTATGCTGAGGTATGGCCACACCTTTCAGCAGGAAATCCAAAGTCCCGCTTTTCAGTTTTATCTTGAAGAAGGGGATTTCAAGGTGCTTGTAGCCTACATTTTTGGACTTGTCATCCTGACAAATTTTACGCTTCAGATGAATCGAAAAATGGGACAAGGTGTATTGAGAGAGTTTCTCCTGGGGAAATACCATGAACCGAGAGAAACAAGCGTTTTCATCATGTTTTTAAAATTCAGGAATGCGGCATTTTTTATCAATAAACTGGGTGATCAAAAATTCCTTGAGTTTTATAACGAAGTGATCTATGATATGACCAATACCATCATCTTTAATAAAGGGATCATATCCTCCTATGATGATGATGAGATCCTGATCCTGTGGAATGAGGAAAAGGGAATCGAAAACGCTCATGCCATCAGGTTGTTTTCTGAAATTGAGGATGAATTGGGACAGCACAAGGTCAGGTATTTTGAAAAGTACGGCGGGCTGCCGCGATTTGAAGCTGCTGTTCATTTTGGAAAGGTTGTTTGTGGCGAAATCGGGAGGGTAAAAAGTGAGATCAGGTACCATGGTGATGCGACAAATACGGCACACAGGATCCTGGAGCTGGCTTCCGGGGACGAGTCATTTTTGATCAGCAACCCCGTCCTGGAACGAATAGAGGTTCCAGGTCTGTTTGAATATGAATCCATGGGCATGATTCAGATGAGGGGCAAAAGAGATCCACTTGAAATATACCGAGTCGATTCAAAAAGAGAACTGTTTTGAAACTGGATGTCCTTCAGAAACGGAATTTTGCTACTGCATTCAGGATCATACTTGCCGGCGTTGTAATTGCATTTGTATATCCTGTTTTCAGACATGGTTTTGAAGAACCAATTCACTTTATCAATGCATTTTTCATCGGCTTTCTGGGGGGCGCTTTTGTTTCATACTGCGAACTTGACTTGTTCTACAACCTGAAAAATCCCGGTTCCTTTATTCCGAGAGTGCTTTTCAAGACGATGATTTACTTCATCGGGTTTGTCCTGTTCATACCCTCCATCATCCTTGTTTGTGAATCCTTTTATTATCAAAGGGGTATCAAAGCACATTTTAACAGTCCCGAGTATCAGGCTTTCATCTTTGAAAAGGATTTTGCTGTGATCCTGGTTTATGCGCTCTTCTTCCTCCTGGTTGTCATTTTCACCAGGGAAATTTCGATAAAACTTGGTCAGGGCGTGCTGTGGAACTACATCACGGGAAAGTATCATCGACCCCGTACTGAAGAGCGGCTATTTATGTTTATCGATATTCGGAATTCTACAAAGATTGCGGAGAAGCTGAGTGAGCTGGAATATCATTCCTTCGTCGATGCCTTTATCCAGGATCTGACACCTGTGATCCTGAATTATGGAGGTATGATCTTCAGGTATGTCGGGGATCAGATCGGGATCACATGGGATGGAATGAAGGGCTTTCAGCAGGCAAATTGCATCCAGTTATTTCTTTCAGCTCAAAATACGATACATCGGAAAAGGGAGAAATACATGGATACGTTTGGTTTCGTTCCGAGGTTTGTATGCTGCCTGCATTATGGCCCCATTGTGGTCGGTGAGATTGGTGATGTCAAAAGCCAGATCGTATTTGTCGGTGAAGCAATCCATGTGTTGGGACAAATGGAGAACCAATTCAAGCATTCCAATGCTGGTACATTCCTGATGATCTCGGACGAAGTTGTAGAGAAAATAAGTATTCCGGGCCTGTTTGACCTGCAGAACCTGGGCCAACTCGATTTGGAAGTAGGCTCATTCAATGTCTCCACACTGATTGAGAAAAAAATTGAATAAGTTGATCTTGATCAGGATGATGAAAGTGGAAAAACTTGCCAAATCAATATCTGGTCTTTGAAATTATTGCGCCTTTCGTCACTGCGTCACGTCAATGTAAAAACTTCGGTACAGGTTTTGATACTATCTTTCTACTGACTATGTTTGTAATCTATTGAAAACCAAAGCATTATAGTAGAGCTTAATATATAAGCACTTCATAATCAACGAACAGTAAAACCAATCCTATGAACAAGTTTCTACTCCTTGTGTTTCTGGCCTTTGGAGCGCTTCAATTTGCCCAGGCACAGCCATTTGCCATTACCTGTCCTGCGGATGTGCAGATTGAATGTGATGAGTCTACGGATCCTGCAAATACAGGAACAGCGATCGCTATTGATACCGTGGCTTTTCCGCCGCCTACAGTCACATTTTCGGACATTACAATTTCAGATCCAAATTGTTTTGATGACCTGGAACGGACATGGACAGCCACGCGTGTGACAGGAGAACAGATCAGTTGTGTCCAGATCATTACCATTGAAGATACGACTGAACCGGCTACCCCGGCAAATGTACCTCCCTTTCTCGTCTCCGTCTCCTGTGCAGAAGAAGTGCCCCCCGCCATCGAACTGACAGCAATCGACAATTGCTCCGGTCCGATCACAGCCCTGCCCGATGAAACAACTTTGCCGGGAATTTGCCCGAATGATTTCACGATCATCAGGTTGTGGACATTTACGGATGGTTGCGGAAATAACAGCACGGTGATCCAGACCATCATCGTAGACGATATCATTCCTCCGCTGGCCCCGCTGCCACCGGCTGATGTGACCATCGAATGCGGTGAGCCGGTACCCGGCCCCGTGAATCTGACCGCATTTGACAACTGCGGCCAGGAAGAAATAACCGTATCACCATCCTCTGTGCTTGTGCCGGGTGGTTGTCCCGGGTTATTTCAGGAGGTCAGGACATGGACGTTTGTCGACATTTGCGGGAATACGACCTCAGTGTCACAGACAATCACAGTCGAAGATACCACACCGCCGGCCATTGCCTGCCCGGATGATGCCACGATATCCTGTGAATTCTTCTTTGGGGAACCAGACGGTTTTGCCACAGCGACTGATGCATGTGATCCACAGGTCTCTGTTTTTTTTGAGGACTTTGTGTTTGATGAAGGGTGCAACGAATTCTCAGGTACGCTTTCCACCACATACCTTGCCGAGGATTGTTCAGGAAACCAAAGCACCTGTGTCACGGTACTTACCGTGATCGACACCCTGGCTCCATTTTTTGATGCCGAGGTCCTGCCTCAGGATCTCACAGTGGATTGTATGGCTCCCCCGGCTGAGGAATTGACCGCTGATGATGAATGTGGTTCCTTTGTCGGTGGTGGGGGTTTGCCCGCTCCTGCGGTCGCCGGTGACCCATGGATCAATGAGTTTCATTACGACAATGATGGTGGTGATGTAGGTGAATTTGTTGAAGTAGCCGGTTTGGCCGGAACCGACCTGACCGGATGGAGCATTGTGCTGTATAATGGAAATGGCGGTGGACAATACAATACCACTCCATTAAGTGGTATGATCCCAGACCAGTCAAACGGATACGGAACCGTCTTTGAGAATATTTCCGGCATCCAGAATGGTGCACCTGACGGGATCGCCCTTGTTGATGACATGGGCAACGTCATTGAGTTTATCAGTTATGAAGGATCATTCACGGCAACCGATGGCCCTGCAAACGGGATGATGAGTACGGATATCGGGGTCTCTGAAACGGGAAGCACACCGATCGGATCGTCCTTGCAATTGACGGGAGGGCCCGGCATGATGGCCTCTGACTTTACCTGGACGGGACCGGTTGCAGAATCCCCCGGTGCACTGAATGCAGGGCAGACATTCCTGCCTCCCGGACCTGCGCCAATCCTGCCCTGGATCAATGAGATCCATTATGATAATGCCGGAACGGATACCGGAGAGTTTATAGAGCTTGCTGGTCCTGCCGGAACGGATCTGACGGGTTGGTCTATTGTCCTCTACAATGGAGCGAACGGATCTGCTTACAATACAAGAAACCTGGGTGAAATGATCCCTGACCAGTCAAATGGTTATGGTACGGTTTTCTATGATTATCCAACCAATGGCATCCAGAATGGCTCCCCGGATGGAGTCGCCCTTGTTGATGATCTGGGTAATGTGGTTGAATTTATCAGCTATGAAGGAACCCTCACTGCAGTCGACGGCCCTGCGAACGGCATGACCAGTACAGATATCGGTGTCGCAGAAGACAGCAGCACACCGGTTGGCTCATCAGTCCAGTTGACCGGTGGTCCTGGCACCATGGCTTCTGATTTCACCTGGACCGGACCTGCCACAGCATCTCCCGGGGAAGTCAATGACGGGCAAACCTTCCAGGCTCCTGTGCCTGATAACGGTGTCCTCGTCTCCCTGGAGGAAATCAGCGTGCCCGGTGAGTGTCCGGTGATCGAAGTAATTACACGCACGTGGACAGCCACAGATGCCTGTGGAAACAGCACAACACACACGCAGGTCATCACCGTTATCGATGAGGACCTGCCTGTATTCAACGAGACAATTGATCCGCTTGCCGATATTGAATGTGGTACTGCATTACCTTCTCCCCAGATGGTGACGGCCACTGACAATTGTGTCGAGCCGACTGTTACTTTCGAGCAGATCTTCGAGGGTGATCAATGCGCAGGATACCTGGTCACTTACAGGTATACCGCAATGGATGCGTGCGAAAATCAGCTGGTCGAAGATGTGACGTTTAATATCAGCCCGGATGACCAGGCTCCCGTATTTGATCAGTCACCGCTTCCTGCCGACATGGAGATCACCTGTGCCGATGTCATCCCTGACCCGGATACATTGACTGCAATGGATCCGTGTGCCGGTGCTCCAATCAATATGGTTTTCTTTTCTGAACTGCATTACGACAATGTCGGAACGGATGAAGGCGAGTTCTTCGAACTCTCCGGACCTGCGGGAACAGATCTTTCTGCATATACCGTATACCTGTATAATGGCAATGGGGGTACTTTCTATAACGAAATTCCACTTTCAGGGATCATCGATGATGAAGGCAATGGCTATGGTGCAATTGATTTTCAGCAGCCCGTTAACGGCATCCAGAACGGATCACCCGACGGCCTGGCCCTTGTGATGGGCAATATGGTCATTTCATTCATCAGCTATGAAGGCACCTTCACTGCGACAAACGGCCCGGCAATGGGCATGGAATCCGTGGATATTGGGGTTGAGCAATTCAGTTCCAACCCGATCGGCAATTCCCTGCAGGTGACCGGATCCGGATTGGTGATCGGTGACCTGGCATGGAATATCCCGGCACCGGAAAGCCCGGGTGACCTGAATGAAGGTCTTGGATTGAGCGGGCAGGTCCCTGTTCCGGTTGTGTTTACAGAGGAACTCGTCGGCGGGACGGTGCCCGGACAAGATACCCTCATACGTACCTGGACTGCCGAAGATGATTGCGGGAATGTGAGTGAGCATATCCAGAAATTAGTGATCAATCCGGTTGACCCGGTGATCACTTGCCCGATGAATATCTTCATTAACCTGGGGCCGGGTGAATGCAGCAGGGTTGTAAACTATGTCGTGGAAGCCGGGAATCCATGTGAAGATGTTGAAATCGTCGAAACAGTACAGATTGATGATTCAGGATTGACCTCAGGAGATTTTTACCCGATTGGTACCCACATACAGACCTGGCAGACCACCGATGAAAATGGAAATACGGCATCCTGTTCATTTACGATTCAGGTCATCGAATTTGAGCCAAGTACGGAAGCACTGGTCTGCAATGACTATATCAACTTTTCAATAGACGAGACCTGCCAGGCAACGCTCCATCCTGACCAGATCCTGGAAGGAGAGGAGTATTTCTGCTATGACAAATACCTTGTGGATATTACCGATGCAAACGGGATTTCCTATGGTGATGTCATTACAGGGATCCTGGTCGGACAGGAACTTACAGTGACCATCATAGACCCATCCACAGGGAATACATGCTGGAGTACGATCTATGTGGAAGACAAGATCGCACCTGAGATCGAATGCGTCT
>JARQTN010000074.1 GCA_029976695.1 Lewinellaceae bacterium | reverse complement strand
CGATGCGATCTTATCCTAATTCGTATATATACAGATCAAATGGCCCTTGTCTTTCTTAGATAAGGGCCTTTTTGTTACTTTGGAGAAAATCACAAAAACGGGATGGATTATTTTGACCAGTTTGAACTGAGGGGGTTTAACCACCTTGAACTGCTCGCCAGGCAGGTGGTGGAAGGATTTATCATTGGCTTGCACAAGAGCCCTTTCCACGGGTTTTCGGTTGAGTTTGCCGAGCACAGGCTGTACAACCAGGGGGAGTCCACGCGCAATATCGACTGGAAGATCTATGCGCGGACGGACAAGTTGTTCTCTAAGAAATACGAGGAAGAAACCAACCTCAGGTGCCAGATCGTGATCGATCACTCTTCATCCATGTATTTCCCCGAGGTGAAAAAGGATGATGACATCAACAAACTCCGTTTTTCTGCCCTGGGCGCCGCTTCCCTGATGAACCTTTTGCGCAAGCAGCGCGATGCCTTCGGGTTAAGCGTGTTTGACCAGGAAGTCGATGTGCACACCAAATGCAAGTCCAGCACATCCCATTACCGGCTCATGCTAACCTACCTGGACAAGTTGATCCATGCGCCCACGCACGACCGGAAAACTTCTGCCGCAAAATCCCTGCACCAAATCGCCGATTCGATCCACAAGCGTTCGCTGGTGATCATCTTCAGCGACATGATGGAAAATGACGAGAACGAGGATGACCTGTTCGGGGCACTTCAGCACCTCAAGCACAACAAGCATGAGGTGATCCTCTTCCATGTGATGGACCACAGCAAGGAACTCGATTTTGACTACGATAACCGGCCCTACATGTTCATCGACCTGGAGAGCGGCGAAAAAGTAAAGCTGAGGTCAAACGAGGTCAAGGAAGCCTACCACAACCAGATGAATGCTTTCCTCGAAAGGCTGAAGATCAAGTGCCTGCAGTACAAGATCGATTTCATCCCCGCCGATATCCGGCAGGGGTATATCCATGTCCTGCAGAATTACCTTGTCAAGCGGTCCCGGATGCGCGTGTGATTCGAAATGCAATATCCCCTCCCCCCATGGAAACAAAAGACCAGTTCCTCGAAAGTTCGATCAGCCTGTTCAGGTATTACAAATCACTTGGTGAAAAAGTGTTCGATCAGCTCCATGACCGCGAACTGTTCTGGCAGTCCAATCCGGAGACGAACAGCATTGCCACGATCGTGAAGCACCTCTGGGGGAATATGCTTTCCCGGTGGACGGATTTCCTGGCATCCGATGGCGAAAAGGAATGGCGGGAGCGCGATGCAGAATTCCTCAATGACCTGTCCACCCGAAAGGAGGTGATGGAAAAATGGGAAGCCGGCTGGAGCTGTCTCTTTGAAGCACTGGAAGCCACGAAGGAGGTCGAACTTTCCCATATCGTCTATATCCGAAACGAGGGCCATACCGTGCTCGAAGCTATCCAGCGACAGCTGGCGCATTACGCGTCGCACATCGGGCAGATCATGCACATCGGCAAAACCCTCAAAGGAAAGGACTGGAAATCGCTATCCATCCCCCGTGGTGAATCGGACACCTTTAACAGTCAAAAATTCTCTGGGAAAAAACACAGGGCACACTTTACCAATTCTTTGGTCGATCCGGGAGATGGTGTCACCGAAGAAGAGTAGCCACATTCCCTGACCGGGCCCTATCTGTGAATTCCTTCTTATCTTCCGCAAAAAATAAGAGATGATCAAATTAGCAGACATTCCGACCCGGGCGCCATCCGGGTTTACAAAAACTGAAACGAAGAAGGAAACGATCAAGATCGCGAAGAGGATCGGACAGCTCCAGCGCGTGATGTACGCCGAGAAAAAGCATTCCCTGCTTGTAGTTTTCCAGGGCATGGATGCCAGCGGAAAGGATGGGGCAACCCGCAAAGTGTTCAGGGACTGCAGCCCGACGGGCATTAATGCCTATCCGTTCAAGAAGCCGACGGAGGAGGAAATGGACCATGATTTTCTGTGGCGCGTCCACGCACAGGTGCCGCGCAAAGGGTTTATCCACATCTTCAACCGATCCCACTACGAGGATATCCTTATCCAGCGCGTTCACAAGTGGATCCCGGAAGATCGTGTGAAAAAGCGGATGGAGGCGATCAATGCCTTCGAGCACCTCTTGCACTTCGACAATAACACGACGATCATGAAATTCTACATGCACATTTCGCCCAAACGCCAGAAGGAAAAACTCCAGGAAAGGATCGATGATCCGACAAAAAACTGGAAACACAATGACAACGACTGGAAGGAAGCCGAACTGTGGGACGAGTACATGAAGTGCTATGAGGATGCGATCAACTGGAGCGAGATTCCGTGGATCGTTGCGCCCGTGGACCAGCGCTGGTACCGAGATTATTTCATTGCCACCAGGGTCCTTGAAAGGCTGGAGAGCTTTCAGATGAAGCTGCCCACTTTGCCAAAGGGCTGACAGGTCAATTCCATGTTTCCATGTACATTTGCGGAAATAAAACAGGAGTGATGCGCAAATTCAAGATCAGGTGCTGGTTCATTCTCCTGAGTGTACTGGCGCCAGCCATCTCATCCACCCAAATCGAAAGCCCGGATATCTGCAAGACCGGATGGATCTCCGACATGGAAGCCGGGCATGCCGAAAAGCGGATCCAGTTCCGCGCAACCCCGGGCACAGAGCAATATGATATTTATTATCATCGGCTTGAATGGGAGGTCGACCCGGCTGAATTCTACATCAAGGGTTCCGTGACGACTTCCTTCACGTCGAATGTGGCGGAGTTGTCGACACTGGTCTTTGACCTGCACCATGACCTGACCGTCGACTCTGTCCTGCAGCGGGGCCAACACCTCGCCTACAAGCACCTGCCGACCCATGTCCTTGAGATTACTTTACCTGATCCGTTGTCTCTCGGTCATGCAGATTCTGTACAGGTTTTCTACCAGGGGATCCCGGCACAGAGCGGTTTCGGTGCGTTCGGGCAGGCGATGCATGCGGATGGACCTGCCGTATGGACGCTTTCTGAGCCTTATGGTGCAAAGGACTGGTGGCCGTGCAAGCAAACCCTCAACGACAAGATCGACTCGATCGATGTGTTCGTAACGACGCCTTCAGGCAACCTGGTGGCCACAAACGGCGTGCTCATGGATTCCATCCCGGTCGGTGAAAACCATGTCAAATACCACTGGAAGCATACCTTCCCGATCCCGGCTTACCTCATCGCCATTGGCGTGACGAACTACAGCCAGTTCAGTGATTATGCATCCCTGGACAATGGGGATTCCATCGAGGTGCTGAATTATGTCTATCCCTCGCGGCTTCAGGATGCCAAACAGCGATTGGGCGCAACAGTCGACCTTTTGGAACTATATAATCGATTATACGGCCTGTACCCATTTGCCCGCGAAAAGTATGGCCATGCCCAGTTTGGCTGGGGTGGCGGCATGGAGCACCAGACGATGAGTTTCATGGGCAGTTTCGGGGTGGAACTGCAGGCGCACGAGTTGGCGCATCAGTGGTTCGGGGACAAGGTCACCTGCGGCAGCTGGCAGGATATCTGGCTGAATGAAGGGTTTGCAACCTATTCGGTCGGCCTGCTCTACGAGGAAACCAGCCCGGAACAATACTGGCCGCTCTGGAAGCAGATCCAGGTGAACAGCATCACCTCGCAGTCTGGAGGATCCGTTTTCGTGGAAGATACCTCCTCTGTTGGGAGGATCTTCAGCGGACGCCTCTCCTATTCCAAGGGCGCGTACCTGCTGCACATGATCCGATGGGTGGTTGGCGATGAGGCTTTCTTCAATGCGCTCCACAGCTACCTGGCAGACCCGGCCCTGGCATTTGGATATGCGAGGACGGATGATCTGGTCAGGCATCTTGAAGAAGCTTCGGGCAAGGACCTTGAGGAGTTTTTCGATGACTGGTTTTATGGAGAGGGTTATCCTTCATACCATGCCTTGATCACGAATGGATTAGGTGAAGATAGCATAAGCATCACTTTAAGCCAGGTGACCTCACATGAGAGCGTGGAATTCTTCGAAATGCCGGTCCCGATCAGGTTGCTTGGCCCCGGGGGCCAGGATACCACGATGGTCTTTCCACATGTGGAGAATGGCCAGGTCATGAGGTTCCGTCTCTCATTTGAGCCTGTTTCTGCCGAGATCGATCCGGACCTCCGGCTCATTTCGCGTGACAATACCGTTGAGTTTAACCAGTTTGTCAGCACAGAAGATTTGAAGGCATACACTCTGATTCGGTTGATGGAAAACCCTGTACAAGAATCCTATACCATCCTGTCTGATGACCTGGATGGATCCGAAGTTGCATTTACACTGTTTACGGCAGATGGTTCGCGCGCAGATTCCTTTGTCGCAAGTGAATTCCCGCTGACCAGACGTATGCCAAAGATGAGTGGCCCGGGATTCTATACCCTCAACTGGCAATGGGCCGGTAAACGAGGGGCAATCAAATTGATCGTTTCAAAGTAGCTGAGCTTATTTTTCCAGGTATTCCTTGAGCGTTATTGCCGCCTGCGGCCAGGCATTCTGCACGGCTTCATAATACCAGTCCCAGTCTTCGCCGTCCTGGTAGCCATGCTGGGTGATGGTGACCAGTGCGCCCTCCTCCTCAGGTGAAGCATGCACGATGAGTTCCATGGGTCCCAGGAACTGCCGGTCCGGGGTGAAATACATCATCTTTTCGATATGAATGAGGTAAGCGGGCAGGTAATCCCTGATGACGCCCGTACTGATGTATTTAATGCCTTTATCCGAGATCTCCCAGGCGAGCGCAAACACGCCACCGGGGCGCTTTTCCACCAGTGCCCTTTCCACGCCCCACCAGCCATTCAGATGGATCCCGTCGGTAAATGCCTGGATGACATCTTCCGGATCACACTTGATATGGATGACCGTTTCCACCTTTTTCATTGCCTTCGATTTTTTATCCTAAGAACAATAAATCTAATGAATTCGGAACAACTGCAAAAGCAGAAGGGAAATCACTTTTTTGCTATCTTGTTTGTTTATGGATTTTCATTTTCCCGACAACTTTCCACGTATGCAATTGACCAGAATCAGTCTTTTGACGGGATGCATGGCCATCCTGTTCATTTTTCCTGCCACTGCGCAGAAACGACAAAACAAGGAGAAATCTAAAGAGGTTACGGTGGCTTTCGATGAACAGCTCTATGCAGGCATCAAATGGCGCCTGGTTGGCCCATTTCGCGGAGGAAGGGCGGGCACCGTGGCCGGGGTTGCCAGCAAGCCCGACACCTACTATATGGGGACAGCCGGTGGAGGCGTCTGGAAAACGGAAGATGGGGCAAGTACCTGGTCCTGCATTTCCGACGGGTATTTTGGCGGTTCCATCGGTGCGGTTGCCGTGGCACCCAGCGATCCGAATGTGGTCTATGTCGGTGAGGGCGAACAGACACTGCGCGGGAACGTTTCCTCGGGTCGCGGATTCTGGAAATCCACGGATGCGGGCGGTACCTGGACCAAGATCGGCCTTGAAAAGTCGGAACATGTCGGGCGGATCAGGGTACACCCTGACAACCCGGACATTGTCTTCGCAGCCGTGATCGGCAACCTCTGGAAGCCCAATCCTGAAAGGGGACTGTACAAATCCATGGACGGCGGTGCAACCTGGGAACAGGTCCTGTTCGTCTCGGATGAGGCAGGTGCCGTCGATGTCGTATTCGAACCCGGAAACCCGCGGATCATGTATGCCGGGACCTGGCAAATGAAGCGCAACGGCTACCGCATGGATTCCGGGGGACCCGGGAGCAAGCTGTGGAAATCAACAGATTCCGGAAAGACATGGAAGGATATCAGTACCCATCCCGGGCTGCCCAAAGGTGTCTGGGGGATTGTGGGTGTTACGGTATCCCACGCCAACCCTGACCGGGTATGGGCCATCATCGAAAACAGGGACGGAGGCGTCTTCAGGAGTGATGATGCCGGCAAGACCTGGGCAAAAGTGAACGAGGACCGGGCTTTGCGCCAGCGGGCCTGGTATTACAGCCGGATCTACGCAGACACGAAGGATGAGAACATCGTATACGTCATGAATGTCGGTTTCTGGAAATCAGTGGACGGCGGCAAGACCTTCAAGCGCATCCGGACACCGCACGGCGACCACCATGACCTGTGGATCGCCCCGGATGACAACCAGCGCATGGTCGTGGCAGATGACGGTGGCGCCCAGGTGTCGACTGATGGCGGGGACAACTGGACGACCTACCACAACCAGCCCACGGCCCAGTTTTACCGGGTGACAACGGACAACCATTTTCCGTTTCGCATCCTTGGTGCCCAACAGGACAATTCAACCGTCCGCATCCTGCATCGCAGTTCGGATAACGCCATCACCGAAGCACACTGGGACGAAACCGCCGGCGGTGAAAGCGCCCACCTGGCCCCGGACCCGGAAGACCCGGAGATCGTCTATGGCGGCACGTACAAGGGCTACATGATGCGCAAGGACCACCACACGGGACAAACCCGGTCCACCAATGTCTGGCCATTCAACCCGGCCGGGAGCGGTGCCGAAGTGATGAAATACAGGTTCAACTGGAACTACCCGATCTTCTTCAGCCCACATGACCCGGATAAACTGTATGCCTGCTCAAACCATCTGCATGTCACGACCAATGAGGGCCAGTCGTGGGAAACGATCAGCCCGGATCTGACACGCGCCGATCCCGAGACGATCCGTTCATCAGGCGGGCCCATCACACAGGACAACACAGGGGTGGAATTCTATGCGACGATCTTTGCCGCTGTGGAATCCCCCCTGGAGGAAGGCCTGATCTGGAC
>JARQTN010000073.1 GCA_029976695.1 Lewinellaceae bacterium | reverse complement strand
GAGATCTCCTGGGGACATTCCACCTCGCAGGCACCGGTATTGGTGCAATGTCCGAAACCTTCTGCATCCATTTGTTTCACCATGGACACGACCCGCTGGGCACTTTCGACCTTTCCCTGGGGGAGTTTCGCCAGGTGGGCGACTTTGGCTGCCGTGAAAAGGGCGGCACTCCCGTTCTTGCAAGTGGCCACGCAGGCCCCGCAGCCGATGCAGGCTGCCGAGTCGAAGGCTGATTCAGCATCCTCATGTGAGATGGGAATGGAGTTTGCTTCCGGGGCCTCCCCGACGGGGGTTGAAATGAATCCGCCGGCAATTTGTATCCGGTCAAAAGCGCTCCGGTCAATTTTCAGGTCACGGATGACCCGGAAATCGCCGCCCCGGAATGGCTCGATGTAGATCGTGTCACCATCAGAAAAACTCCGCATATGCAATTGACAGGTCGTTGTGCCGTCCAGCGGGCCATGGGCCCTTCCATTGATGAACAAACCGCACGTACCACAGATCCCCTCTCGGCAGTCGTGGTCAAATTCGACGGGCATTTCCCCGGAAAGGATCAGCTTTTCATTCAGGTGGTCCAGCATTTCGAGAAAAGACATATCCGCCTCCACGCCGTCCAGTTCATAGTTCACCATCTTTCCCGGCTCGGATGGGCCTTTCTGGCGCCAGATCTTCAAATGTATTTTCATATCAACTCCTATTTATAGTCGCGGGTGACCAGTTGTACCTCCTCGAAATCAAGCGGTTCTTTATGCAAAATCGGCTCCTCGTCGGTACCTGAATATGCCCAGGCTGAGACATAACAATATGCGTCATCGTTGCGCAGCGCCTCACCATCCGCGGTTTGGTATTCCAGGCGGAAGTGCGCGCCGCAGGATTCTTCCCGCTGCAATGCATCCTGGCACATCAATTCACCCAGTTCGAGGTAGTCCGCCACCCGACCTGCTTTCTCCAGTTCTGAATTGACTTCTCCCGGTGTACCCGGCACCTTCACATTTTGCCAGAAATCTGCCCGCAGCTCCCTGATGGAGGAAATCGCCTTTTTCAATCCCGCTTCAGTGCGTGCCACACCGCAATGATCCCAAAGCAATTTGCCGAGCTCCCGGTGGTAATCCTCTGCGGTCCGGTTGCCGTCGATGGCGCTGAGTCGGTTGAGCATCTCCACGGCAGATGCTTCGGCGGCGGCAAAGGCTTCATGGTCCGTATCGATGGGGCCCGTCCCGATTTCTTTGGATAAATAATTGCCAATGGTGTATGGAACCACAAAATAGCCATCCACGCAAGCCTGCAGCAGGGAATTGGCCCCGAGCCGGTTGGCCCCGTGGTCCGAAAAGTTGCACTCCCCGATGGCGTACAGGCCCGGGATGGTCGTACCCAGTTCATAGTCCACCCAGAGGCCGCCCATGGAAAAGTGTGCCGCCGGGCTGATCTTCATGGGTTCTTTGTAGGCATTGACACCGGTGATCTTTTCATACATCCGGAAGAGGTTCCCGTACCGCTCC
Source organism: Lewinellaceae bacterium (assembly GCA_029976695.1). Taxonomy (GTDB): domain Bacteria; phylum Bacteroidota; class Bacteroidia; order Chitinophagales; family Saprospiraceae; genus JARQTN01. The sequence goes on along the minus strand of JARQTN010000073.1, from coordinate 5,394 downwards.
CTGATGGTTGCCTCCCCATATTCCGCGATCGCATCCTTGAAGTCGAGGTATACTGCATTTTTCATCGGGCCGACACCACGTCCTGCATCGATTTGCTCCTTGGCCGCACGGGAAGAGATATCCCGCGGGGCAAGGTTGCCAAATGCCGGGTATTTTCGTTCGAGGTAGTAGTCGCGTTCTTCCTCCGGGATCTGTCCTGGCGGCCTGGTTTCCCCGACCTTTTTCGGCACCCAGATCCGGCCGTCGTTGCGCAGTGATTCAGACATCAGGGTCAGTTTTGACTGATGCTTGCCGGATTGCGGCAGGCTTGTAGGATGGATCTGGGTCCAGCTTGGGCAGGCCATGAAGGCCCCTTTTTTGTAGGCACGCCAGATCGCCGAGCCATTGCAACCCATGGCGAGGGTGGAGAGGTAAAAGATCTTTCCAAAACCGCCCGTGGCCAGGACCACCGCATGTGCACCGTGACGCTCGATGGCGCCGGTTTCCAGGTTGCGCACGATGATCCCACGCGCCTTCCCGTCGATGATGACCAGGTCGAGCATTTCGTGCCGTGTGAAGAGCTCCACTTTCCCCAGATTGACCTGGCGGATAAGGGAGGCATATGCTCCCATCAGGAGTTGCTGCCCGGTCTGTCCACGGGCATAGAAGGTTCTGCGCACCTGCACCCCGCCGAAAGAGCGGTTGGCCAGGTAGCCTCCATATTCCCGGGCGAATGGTACGCCCTGGGCCACTGCCTGGTCGATCAGGCTGGCGGAGCACTCCGCAAGCCGGTACACATTGGCCTCCCTGGCCCTGAAATCGCCGCCTTTGATGGTGTCGTAAAACATCCGGAAGATGTTGTCCCCATCGTTCTGGTAATTCTTTGCGGCATTCACACCGCCCTGTGCCGCCACGGAATGCGCCCGCCTCGCTGAGTCCTGGAAGCAGAAGGACTTGACATTGTAACCGCCCTCGGCGAATGAGGCGGCTGCGGCACTGCCAGCCAGCCCTGTCCCGACGACGATGATGTCCAGCTTCTTTTTATTGTTGAAACTGACCAGCCGGCAGGTCGCCTTGTAACGACTCCACTTTTCGGATAACGGGCCGGGCGGGATTTTGGCGTCAGGTGTCTGGTGTTTGGTCATCATGCACTGTGGTATGTGAAGTAGATATAAATGGGAATAAACACGAAGCCTGTTGTCAGGATCACGGTGAAGGCGATCCCTGCGTAATGAATGATGCGGGACGTACGCGTGGGATAGGCCCCCAGCGTCTTGAAAGCGCTGCTGAAACCATGCAGCAAATGATAGCCGAGTACAATGAAGGCTATGACGTTGAGTGCCACATACCACCATGCCCCATAGGCATTCACGACAATCTCGAACAGGTTTTTATTGCCCTCGGCATCCATGGGTAACGATCCGAAGGAGTAGAGGTACCAGAAGTCCTTGAGGTGGATCACCAGGAAGATCAGGATGATACTTCCAAGGATGCCCATGTTCCGCGCGTACCAATTGCTCGCTGACCGTCTCCGGTCAAAGGCATATGCCCCGCCTGCGGCACGGCGGTTTTGCAGTGTGATGACCAGTGCATAGACTGCATGCGCAATGATCGACAGGAAGAGCAACCACGAGATCGCCTTGATGATGAGGTTGCCCGAAAGGATCCTGGAATAAAGATTGAACTGGATTTCGGCCTTTGCAGGGGGCAGGAGGAGTTGCAGGTTGCCTGCCAGGTGGATTACGAGGAAGAGACACAGGAACAATCCTGTCAGGGCCATCAGGTTTTTGCGGAAAAGCGTTGATGTCGTCATCTTTAGTGGTGTTACAAACGCATGACTCTCTTTACAGTCATGTTCTGCCAATGGGCAGTATCGTCATGTAAATATGGTGAATTTTGTTCAACTTTTGAATTGTTTTGATCCTGATTTCATGCCTGATTTTCTGCCTTTTTGGGATGGGTATTGAAGCATGATCAATCCGCAAATTAAGTGGCGAATATCCGCGCTTAAAACTGTAAAGTGAGTCCGGCACCCAGGTTGATCAGTGAGGGGTCGGAGGGTTGCCATGCAACCAGGAAATTCAAAAATTTGTAATTGACAAAAAGCCCAAAATCAGGTTTGGGGCTGAATTCATTTTCCGTCCGTCCGTTTTCATAAGTGGATTTCAGGTTTTCAAAAAACAATCCTCCCTTGAGATAGAACTGTACTTCGCCTTTCCGGTTAAGGAGGAAGTCAACGCCAGCCACAACACCCGAGCCCTCATCATCATATTCCACGATGGTCCTGTCAAAATCCTTTTTGAACCAGACATATCCCGCGTAATAGCCCATCCTGCCGGACGTCAGCAAGCCGATCCGGACAGCTCCGCCTGCATCCGCTTTTAAGCAGTCCTCACATTTACCAAGGCTGGTGGCATAACCTGCATTCACGTATGGCCTCACTTTGTTTTGGGCGTTCGTTTGATTTGGAAGCAGGAGGAAAACAAGTGCAACAAGGCAGAGGAGGTTTGTTTTATTCATCATGATGTTGGTTGATCCATGTAGACCAAAGAAACTCCACACAGCGATCCAGGGCAATGATTTTGATCAGCAAGGGGGATGCGGCTTGCAGGGATGCTTGCCAGCTGTTGCTGAAACGCGTTTGCTATTCCGGTGGATCACAGCTTTCCATGGCAAATCTTTATGGCGCATTTGTTGAAATTTTCTGCAAAGCCCTTATTTTTAGGCATTATCCATTAATATCATTGAGCTGTGAAAAAGGAGAAACAACCGAAGATGAAAAGGCGTTCATTCATCCGAAATACGGCGATCGGTGCCGCTGGATTGACCATCCTGCCGAGCCATGTCGTGAGTGGTCTGGGATATACGCTTCCAAGTGACAAATTGAATATTGCCGGGGTCGGCGTTGGCGGGATGGGTCGGCGGAACCTGGCTGCAATGAAGTCCGAGAATATTGTGGCCCTCTGCGATGTGGACTGGAAATATTCGAAGGCATGTTTTGATGATTATCCGAATGCCCGGAAATTCTGGGACTGGCGTGTCATGTTCGATGAGATGGCGGATTCCATTGATGCTGTCGTTGTCGCCACTGCAGACCATGCGCATGCCATCGTCGCTGCGCATGCCATGACCCTTGGGAAACATGTGTACGTTCAGAAACCACTTACCCTGACTGTCTATGAGTCTCGGCTGCTCACAAAGCTCGCCCGCGAATACAAGGTTGTCACGCAAATGGGCAACCAGGGGAATTCCGGCGAAGGCATCAGGCAGATCTGCGAGTGGATCTGGGACGGCGCCATCGGGGAGATCAGCAATGTCCATACCTGGACCAACAGGCCGATCTGGCCGCAGGGCCTCGAAAGGCCGAAAGACACGCCGCCTGTACCGGATACGCTGAACTGGGATCTCTTCCTCGGGCCTGCACCCGAAAGGCCTTACCACCCGATCTACACACCCTGGAATTTCCGCGGATGGTGGGACTTCGGAACAGGTGCCCTGGGCGACATGGCCTGTCACATTATCGACCCGGTATTCAAGGCGTTGAACCTGGGCTCGCCGATCGCCGTGCAGGGTTCATCGACGCTGGTCAATACCGAAAGCGCCCCGGTGTCGGAGGTTGTTGAATTCGTCTTCCCTAAACGCAAGAAGATCGGCAAGACAAAAATGCCTGAAGTGAAGGTCACCTGGTGGGATGGCGGACTGCTCCCGCCGCGGCCTGAAGAACTGGCACCAGGCGTATCGATGGACATGGATGGCGGCGGTGTGCTGTTTGAAGGGGAGAAGGGAAAAATCATTGCAGGCTGTTATGCATCGAAACCATTTATCCTGGGCAAGAAGGATTATCCCAAAGCCAAACCCGTACTCCGGCGCGTGGAAACCAGCCATGAAATGGATTGGGTCCGTGCCTGTAAGGAAGGATACAAACACTGCATGGCCAAAGACACCATGCCAAGTTCCAACTTCGACTATGCCGGTCCACTCAATGAGATGGTCGCCATGGGAGTCCTGGCGGTCCGGTTGCAGAACCTGAACCGCCAGCTGGAATGGGACGGTGAAAACATGAGGTTTACCAATATCTCCGAAACGGATACGATGCGTGTGGTCACCTCTGACAGCTTCGAGGTCATCGACGGGCACCCGCATTTCGATACGGAATACACCGATGCCATCCCCGCCCGGAAGTTTGCGGAGGAATTGGTCCGGAAACCCTATCGTGAGGGCTGGTCACTGCCGGCCATGCCATAAATTGATCAACCAATAAAAAACAGAATATCATGATCACTTTTCGTATGATTCAAATGAGCATTTTTGCCATTTTCATTTTTATGGTCATGGCGCCATCTGGTGCCGGTGCACAGAAACACAACAAGCTGACAAAGGAGGAAAAAGCCGATGGCTGGATGCTCCTGTTTGACGGCAAGACGTCCAAAGGCTGGCGAGGCTTCAATAAAAGCGAGTTTCCGTCTGCGTGGTCGATTGAGGATGGCACCCTGCACATGACCGGGTCGGGTCGCGGTGAGGCCGGTGCCCGTGATGGCGGGGATATCCTGTATGACAAGGAGTTTCAGAATTTCCATGTCAAGCTGGAGTGGAAGATCTCGGAGGGCGGGAATTCTGGGATTTTCTACCTGGGCCAGGAGCGTGACGACCTCGATTACATCTGGAAAACCGCACCGGAGATGCAGGTGCTGGACAATGAGCGCCATCCGGACGCGAAAATGGGCAAAAATGGGAATCGTCAGGCGGGCTCGCTGTATGACCTGATCCCTGCGAATCCGCAGAATGCCAAACCTGCCGGCGAGTGGAACCAGGTCGAGATCAAGGTGTACAAGGGTTCCGTGTGGCATATCCAGAACGGCGAGGTTGTTGTGGAGTATCATCTATGGACGCCGGAGTGGAATGCACTTGTAGCAGGCAGCAAGTTCCCTGCCCTGAACAAAGACTGGGCTGATGTGGCGGCAAAGGGCTACTTCGGCCTGCAGGATCATGGTGATGATGTCTGGTTCAGGAACATCAAGATCAAGGAGCTGTAGCAAGGCGATTCCGTGAATGCAAGCGGTAAACCATGCTGTTTCAGGACTGGACCGGTTGTGTGGAGCATATTTTCAATTTAGCCCTAATTCCCCAAATGCAGAAGCATTTATGGACACATTGGAGGCAATAGCAAGATATGGCTATGACTTCCGGCAAGGTGTGCTAGTCTTTATTTATATGTTGTCATAGTTTGTATGACCAGCAAGTTCAGTGAGAACTTTGGATTGATTGCCCACATGCATTGCCAATAAGGTCTGGCAAGCTGGAGCAATGAACAAGGTATCAGGATGCCTCCAGGCATATTGAATGGTGGAGTAGGGGTGAGTTTTTTGTTTGAGGTAGGGAGTTTCGGGTGAACTTTGTGCAAATAAAAAAAAGGAG
>JARQTN010000072.1 GCA_029976695.1 Lewinellaceae bacterium | reverse complement strand
AATTGGTTCTTGAAGTCCATCAGTTCTTCAACCAGCGATGTGTTCGGAAGCGTGATGTATTCCCCCAGTTTGGTTGGAATAGCCGTTTTTACATCCCGCAACCTGATGTTGTGGTTGACGTGGATCGTCTCTAACTCCGGATAGATCTGCTTCAGCGTATTTGCAATTTCATTGATGGACAGGTTATGCTCGGCGAGGTTGTAGATTCCCGGCGGAATGTCCCCGTCAATTGCCTTGTGCAGGGCATATGCCACTTTGTCCACGTGTATGAAGGAGCGGTGTTGTTCGCCACTGCCATTGATCGAGATCCTGCCCATGAAATTGGACTGGAACATGAAACGATTGATCACCGCATCGATCCGGTAGGAGGGGTTGTACCCATAGATATTGCCCGACCGGAGCGTGATCAGTTCCTTTTGTTCAGAGATCCTGTTCAGCTGTTCCTCCCCGGCAAGTTTGGAGATCCCGTAAAAGGAGTGGGGATTCGGTGTCGTTTGCTCATTAACCGGCTGATCCGAAGAACCGTAGATGGACAGGCTTGACAGGTAGATCACCCGCGACACATCTGATTCTTCCAGCACAGCGGATAATTGGGCCGTGCCCCAATGGTTGATCTGGTCAAACTGGTGCGCTTCGGTGTCGGCGTATGGTGTGGTGACCTTGGCCGCCAGATGGACAACACAGTCCGCATTTTCCACCGCTTTTTTGAGGCTCCGGCCATCCAGGATGTCGCCCCGGATGAATTTGATCGGCTTGTGGTCGAATTTCGCTTCTGTGAAGAATGAATAGTTCTCCCGGCTCAGGTTGTCGTAGATCGCAATGGAATGCAGGTCGCTTGAATAATGGAGCAAGCGCCTGACCAATGCATATCCGACATAGCCGGCACCACCTGTGATGAGCACGCGCATAGATTCTATTTTGTCAGTTCTGTGTGAATGCCGCATTCTGTTTTTGCCATGCCGGACCAGCGGCTGTTTCGTCCGTCACTGTCGCCGATCACCTCGTATTTCCGGGTGCATGGCATGCAACCAATGCTCAGGTATCCCTCGGATTCCAGGGGGTGCAGCGGCAGGTTGTGCATTTTCTGGTAATCCCAGATTTCCCGGGCCGTCCAGTTGAGCATCGGGTGGTAGCGCAGTGTCCCGTGGGCCCCTTTTGCTTCTGCTTTCAGCTTTGACCGGAATGCCGTCTGGTCCTTTCGGACACCGCTGATCCAGATATCGTGTGACATCAGGACCGGCTCAAGTGGAAGTACTTTGTTCAAATGGCAGCATGTATCCGGATCGGAGGTGAACAGCAAATTTCCCATGGGATCCCTTTGGGAGGTTTTTGGGACCGGGCTGTGGACCGAAATGACCTGGATGCCAAACATCTGCGCAATCCTGTTCTTGAATTTGATGGTTTCGGGGAAATGAAAACCGGTCTCCAGGAAATAAACCGGGATGGAATTGTCAATCCGGCTCAGGATGTGCAGCATCGGGATGCTATGGCTTTGAAAGGATGAGCTGGCAAAGACGCGGAATCCTTCCTGCCGGTACTCCCAGAGCTTGCGCTCGATTTCGGAGACGTGGTTTTCAATTGTTGAATTCGAATCCTTGTTTCCCATTTTTCTGAATTATGCTTGCTGCCCGAATTTTTCCTTGTAATCCTGGATGCTTTTCTCCACAATTTGCAGCGCAATGAACTTAGACTGGAACTCCTCGATCACAACCGACTTGTTCTCCAGCTTCTTGTAATCTTCAAAAAAAGTCTCTAATTCCCGGATGAAATGGGCGGGCAGTTCACTGATGTCATTGATGTGATTGACGCTCATGTCACCTTCCGCCACGGCAATGATCTTGTCATCCGCTTCCCCGCCATCGATCATGCGCATGGCTCCGATCACCTGGGCAGAAACAAGGCACATCGGCACGACTTCGATTTGCGACAGGATGAGAATATCCAGCGGATCCTTGTCATCACAGTATGTCCGTGGGATGAATCCGTAGTTTGCCGGATAGTAAACAGAAGAGTATAATACCCGGTCCATCTTGAGTAACCCCGTTTCTTTGTCCAGTTCGTATTTTGCCCGCGAACCTTTCGGGATCTCTATGATGCCGTTGATGAATTCGGGTGTCAGCCGGCCGCTCGGGACGGCATGCCATGGGTTGATGCTGCTGATGTTTTTCGACATGCTGGAAGGTTTGTTCCGGAAAGTTGAAATTAGAACTTTCACCCGACTTATGCACACAATTCCCGAATATGTAAACTGTTTGGAAGGATCAACAGTTAACTGAAAGCGATAAAACTGGAAGTGTATCGTGAAAAAATTGAAAGCCTCAATAGAAAATGAAAATGGGTCTTGAATCAATCAATCAGGTTGTATTGTGGTAGCCGCAATCGGTATCGATCTTGCCTGGAAGGAATCCGGGTTGACTGGGCTGTGCGTCATTTCAAAAGGGGTGATCCGGCATTGGAACGCTTCGGCCTATTCAAACCGTGACCTTCTGGATATTGTGCACTCCATTGAATTTGACAGATGTGTCGTCACGATCGACGCACCCCTGGTTGTACCCAATGAAACAGGGATCAGGTCCTGTGAACGGGTTTTTAAAAAAATGGGCATCCATGGGCATTTTCTGTCCGTGCTGGGGAGCAACAGGACATTCCTGATGAAGCAATTCGGCAGTATCAGGGGAGAATTGCTGTTGGATGATTTGACATCGGAAAAGGTTCAGGTGTGGGAAACCTTCCCGAGTGCATCAGTTGTCGGGATGTTTGGAAGGCGCATTCCGTACAAGTTTTCTACGGGGAAAACGAAAACCGGGGTCATAAAGGGGATGCACATGCTCCTGGAATCCTTCCAGCGATCGGAGAGGTTTTCCCGGTTTGCCGGCGCACTCGATGTGCATCTCCGCCAGCCGCTTGCACACGCCAAAACAGGAAGAGAACTGAAATTCCTTGAAGACAAGATAGATGCATTTGTGTGTGCCTACACGGCATGGCAGCTATCTGCTGGTGATGATCAGGTCGGGATAGCCAAAGGTGATCTGCAAGACGGAAGCATCGTATTTTCTTGTTTTAGCACCCCTGTTTGAATTAGGGGTTATTTAGGGAAGAGATAAATAAATGAATATTCGCCCCGGTTCATTGTGGGGTAGAAATTGTGAAATCGAACCTTATTCCAGGGAATACCCTGATTTTTTCAGGGGTATGTTCATATCACAAAAATATTCATATTATATTTGCGCCCATTATTTCCAACCTAAAATGAGAATGAATTATGTCCATGATCAGATTCCAGTCCCTTCGGGAAACGCTTGAGCGCAAACCCGTCAAAATTGAGGAAAACGGAAGGCGCGCGGAGATCTTCGGAGCCAATGTGTTTAACGAGATCACCATGCAACAGTACCTTCCGAAAGATGCTTACGAGGAATTATTGAATGCCATTGAGTATGGTAAAAAGATCGATCGGAAGATCGCGGACCAGGTGGCATCATCCATGAAAGACTGGGCGATTTCCAAAGGGGCCACACATTACACGCACTGGTTTCAGCCGCTGACCGGCCAGACTGCAGAAAAACATGATGCTTTCTTCGAGCCCATCGGAGGAGGCCGGGCGATTGAAAAATTCGGTGGTGGACAGCTTGTCCAGCAGGAACCGGATGCATCGAGTTTTCCTTCAGGGGGAATCCGGAATACATTCGAGGCGAGGGGGTACACTGCATGGGATCCGACTTCTCCTGCATTTATTTTTGAAACCACCCTTTGCATCCCGACCATCTTTGTTTCCTACACCGGTGAAGCACTCGATAACAAGACACCGTTATTAAAAGCCCTGCAGGCGGTCGACCAGGCTGCCACTGCTGTAGCAAAATATTTTGACAAGAACGTCACAAAGGTCACAGCGACGCTTGGCTGGGAGCAGGAGTATTTCCTTGTAGACAGCGCACTCGTGAGTTCACGGCCCGACCTCGTCCTGGCAGGGAGGACCCTGCTCGGGCACTCTCCAGCTAAGGGGCAGCAGCTTGATGATCATTATTTCGGATCCATTCCTCCCCGGGTAATGGCCTGCATGCGTGATATCGAAATGGAATGCATGAAACTCGGTATCCCGGTCAAGACCAGGCACAACGAAGTTGCGCCTAACCAGTTTGAGATGGCACCCATCTTTGAGGAGGCAAACCTGGCCGTTGACCATAATACGCTGGTCATGGATATCATGGTCAAGATTGCCGCGCGCCATAATTTCGTGGTCCTGCTTCATGAAAAACCATTCGCAGGCATCAACGGCTCCGGGAAGCACAATAACTGGTCCCTGGCTACAAATACAGGGGTGAATCTCCTTGGACCGGGCAAGACGCCCATGAGCAACCTGCAGTTCCTCACCTTCTTTGTCAATACGATCAAGGCAGTCCATACCTATGAAGAAATGATCCGGGCCTCAATTGCCTCGGCAGGGAATGACCACAGGCTGGGCGCCAATGAAGCTCCCCCTGCGATTATCTCAGCTTTCATCGGTGCACAATTGACAGCCGTCCTCGAACAGCTGGAAGGCGTGACAAAAGGGAAGCTTTCACCGGATGAGAAAACCAAGATCAAGCTTGATGTCGTTGGCAAGATCCCCGAGATCCTGCTGGACAATACCGACAGGAACCGGACTTCACCCTTCGCATTCACGGGCAACAAATTTGAATTCCGCGCCGTGGGATCATCTGCAAACTGTGCTGTGCCCATGACGGTGCTCAATACAGTGATGGCAAAACAATTGACGGATTTCAAAAAAGAAGTGGATGCGCTAATGGCGGATAAGAAGCTGAAAAAAGATGAGGCGATCCTGAATGTGCTCAGAGAATATATCAAGTCTTCAAAGGCGATCCTGTTTGAAGGTGACGGCTACAGTGAGGCATGGGAGAAAGAGGCGAAGAAGCGGAAGCTGAGCAACAACAAAACTACACCATTGGCACTGAAGGCCAACATCTCCAAAACGGCGATCGATGTATACGAGGAAATGCATGTGATGAACAAGGTGGAGATCCATGCGCGTCACGAGATCCAGCTGGAAGAATACATCATGCGTGTGCAGATCGAGGGACGCGTGCTCGGTGATATTGCACGAAACCATGTGATCCCGACGGCGATCCGGTACCAGAATACGCTGATCGAGAACGTGCAGGGATTGAAGGACATTTTCGGTAAGAAGTATACCGAGGTTGCGAAGGAGCAGATCGAGCTGATCAAGGCGATCTCAGGGCATATTGCCGAGATCAATTCAAAGGTGACGGCCATGATCGAGGAACGGAAAAAGGCGAATAAGCTGACCGATTCGCAGAAGAAGGCTGATGCTTACTGCAACAAGGTCAAGCCTTATTTTGACGAGATCCGTTACCACTGCGACAAACTTGAAATGATGGTCGATGACGACATGTGGCCATTGACGAAATACCGCGAACTGCTGTTCACGCGGTAAAGAAAACTCACGTTGGATTTAAGGAGCCTGCTGCTGTATGTGGTGGGCTTTTTTTTATTGAATTGCAAGAGAGGAATGAGGAATTAGGAATTCAATTACGAATTACGAATTACAAATTACGGGAGGGACGAGTAATGAGGAGAGAGGAATGAGGAATGAGGAATTAAATTATGGGTGAAGGAAAACGAATTATGGGGAAGTTAGTTCGAACATCTTAAATGTTGATATTTAAATAAATAATTGTAAATAAAGTTATTAAACATATATTTATTATTAATATGTTTACACTCGACCCTTTGTCAAGACGCCATATGTTATTGGCATGATTTCATATCCTGAATATGGACCTGTCAAATGGGCACATCATTACTACCAGGCCTTTAACAGGATCAGCAACCTTTTTGGGTGATTTCGCTGAACTTATATTCAATTTCAGGACGATTTTTTCAACTTTATTCATCTCGCACAGATGATCTTCATCATCCTGGATCATGATGTTTGAAAAGGGGCATTTTAGATAGTTAATGGTATGCAAAATTGAAAAAAATGATAATCTGTTATAAAGCAGAGATCTATATATCAATTAATAAATGCATGTGAACCGACCAGTGGAAAGGAGGTGCGATACAAGCACAAATTATCACCCCATTATTATTCAAACCCCTGAAAATTAACTGATTATCCCATTTGGGTGAATTGCAAATCCGGCACTTTTTTCGCTATATTCACCATTGCAGGCAAACAGAATCCTTCCTTCTCTGGTGGAGAGGAGGGGTGATTTTGTGTCTGCATTGCAAAATGCCTATACATAATCACCCCGAATTTTTTAGTGCTTTTGCAGGCAAAGTTTTGGGTGCCATATTGCTAGCGGTTGTTTCTCTTGTATTGCTTGCAGGAGGGGTTGGTTATCTCGTTTTTAAATATGAACCTACCAGTTCCGAAGAGAAAAAGGAAGCTATTGAAACGCAAATCCCGTATTCAAGAAGTCTCCTTGTTTCTCTTACCTGTCCTTCTCCAGTTACGGTTTCTTGTCTCGATGAAGTTCCAGATACGATAAAATACTTTCTTCAGTTTCTTGCAGCAGGTGGGGATACAAGCGCTACCAGTCCAGCGTGCCCAGTGGACACTGCAACCTTCACCCATGTTTCTGATACGTCTCCAGGTCCTTGTCCAACAACGATTGACAGGGTATACAGTGTTTCTGATTGTAATAGCACTGGGACGTGTTTGCAGACGATTACGGTTGATGATCAGACAGACCCGACGGCATCGAACCCGTCGGATATCGTATTGTCTGGATGCAATGGGACATTTCCAGCTGCAGATCCCTCAGTCGTAACAGACGAGACAGACAACTGTGGTACACCGACGGTAACATTTGAAGGAGACGGATCACCGACACTTGTAGGCTGCACCGAGACGACAGTGCGGACCTACAGTGTGACAGATAATTGCGG
>JARQTN010000071.1 GCA_029976695.1 Lewinellaceae bacterium | reverse complement strand
GTTGTCGGGTCCGTGATATCGCCGCTGAACGTGAAGTACCAGATCAGAAAGGTCTCCTGGGCTCCTTCAAAATCAAATGGAGGCCCTGCCGGCAATCCGGTGATATTGGCTGCCGTATCCGTGATGACCCAGACTGAATTATCCCCTTCGGCATTGGTCACGATGGATACATCAATCAGATCAGGGGCATTGTCTCCTGAGCAAATCGTCACCTCATCACCACCCCCGGTAATTTCAATCGTCGCACCTGTAGCGCTGTTACGCGTAACCGTAATCGGGTTACTCAGGGAAAAACACCCATCCAGGTCAGCGGCATTGGCGCCGACCTCCGCACCTGTCAGGCCATCATCGAAGCTGAGATGCCAGATCAGGCAAACACCTGCTGGGGCTTCTTCGAAGTCGAAGGGCGGGCCCGCAGGCAAATCGAGAATATTTCCTTCGGCATCAGTGATCACCCACGCGCTATTGGGTCCTTGGGCACCGGACAGCATGACATCTATGAGGTCCGGCTGACCGTCACCCGCACAGATTTCCGTCTCATCCATAGTTGAGATTTCCCCTCCTGAAAGGATGCCTGATGCCGGGTTTTGGGTGACTGTGATGGGGTTGCTTAAATCAAGGCAACCGCTCAGCTCACTCACATTGTTTCCGACACCAATGCCTTTCAACCCGAAGGTATAACTGAGATGCCAGATCTGGAAGACACCATCTCCGAAGGGTTCAAGGTCGATTGGAAATTTTTTCGGGAAGGCCAGCATATTTCCGTCCTCATCGGTAACGATCCAAACACCATATGGCCCGACTTCACCATCCAGCTTTGGGGTCACCAGATTGGGCGATCCATCCCCGGTGCAGAATTCTGTGGGATCTGTCGTGAAGATCTCACCGCCATCGACTCCCTGCTTGAAAATCCGGATCGGGTTTGACAAGTCGAAACAACCCTGTATGTTAGCCGCGTTATTGCCGACTTCCACACCCAGCAAGTCACCTTCGAAACTGACATGCCAGATCAAACAGATGCCGTCACCGGCGCCTTCGAAATTGAACGGCGGACCTGCCGGAAGGTCAAGAATGATCCCGTTTGCATCGGTAATCACCCAGGCACTGCCCGACCCGACATTTCCAGACAGGGAAACATCGATCAGGTCGTCTACACCATCACCGGCGCAGACCAACCTCGGGTCTGAGGTAAAAATCCTGCCTCCATCCACATCGCAGTTCTGGGCTTGTGTGTTCGAGGCAAATAAAAGGGATAGGGATAAAAGAAAGGAAAAAACCTGCCAACCTGGGATACGCTTCCCATGGCGGTCCTTTAGGGTAAAGTACTTTAGCATAACGTTTTGGTTTAAAAGTGAACAATTCAGGAATATGTTCGTGGGTAATAACAGAGAAATGAAAATTGGGCTTAATTGTTTAAACGGATGGGCAAGATTTTTTCTCCGTTTGTACAATATACAAAAAAGTAGCATGTGCCACAAATGATCTTTCGGTCATGATCAAAAAAAAGACAGATCCTTTTTAAACCTTTTGACACATCATAAGTCCAACGAATAACACCCACTGAAGAAGCAGATCAGCAAGCACCAGGCATTGGCCCGGCAACAAGGTTTCCGGCCAATGCCCTTTTTCCTTCGTTACCGGGAATGGACCTCACAGTTGAGAGGATCCTGTCTATCGCGGCAACCTTTTCCCTGATTGGGGGTTTGTCCAGTAGTACTGTAAACGTTTTCCGGCAAGATGCTTCTGAATGTCACATACCCGAACAAGAAAATCCGCCACAAGATCAACATGGATGTGGGCAAGCCGATTCCCCTTGTGCAGCGCATCCGAATGGGCGGCAGCGGTTCGCGCCGCATGTACATCAAAAACGCGAGTCAGGAAATCAGTTCGAAACTCCATCCGATGCATGAACAGCCGAATTGCAATATAGAGATCAGGCCACTTGGTGTCATTATCCGTTTCATCTCCGGAATCGATACCCTTGCCTGGATCATCAGGTTCAGCAATCTGGACGTTGAGCTTAAAGAAAATGAAGTGACATGGTCTGACGGCACCAACCAGGTAACTGTTTATAATTCCAGGAACGATGACAACGTGGTTAAAATCGGTCAAAAATGCCTGGATTTTATGGCTTCGCTTCAAGCGTAAAATCAAGCCGGCCCGGCCTACACATTTCCTACTTGCAGTTCATCCGACTTGTGCGTTAAAGCAATGAGATTTACAGTTGCAGCAACGTATCCCGGGCCGTTCCCAAACATCCTGTGAAAATGCATACCTTGATGCAAAATATCAGCATCTATGCATCCATACGGGTTCCTGTCCCTGCTTCCGCCGATCATCGCCATCGTCCTGGCCATCCGAACAAAACAGGTATACATTTCCCTCCTTTTCGGTATCTGGTTGGGCTGGATGATCATTTCCGGCTGGAACCCGATCACCGGAACACTTGCCACAATTGAAGGGCTGGTCCATGTTTTCCAGGATCCGGGAAGCACCCGTACGATCATGTTCAGTGCACTCGTCGGGGCACTGATCATATTCATCCAGCGTTCCGGCGGGGTGCAGGGATTCATCGGCCTGCTGAACCGGTGGATGGAACGGATGCAGGGAAAAGACAAAAAAGTTATTGTCCAGCTTTTGGCCTGGGTCACAGGCATGGTCATTTTCGTGGAATCGAGCATCACGGTATTGACTGTGGGCACTTTATACCGGCCAGCCTTTGACAGCCTTCGGATCAGCAGGGAAAAACTGGCTTATATTGCCGACTCCACCTCAGCGCCGACATGCATCCTGATCCCCTTCAATGCCTGGGGGGCATTTATTATGGGTTTGCTGCTCACTCAGGGCTATGACCATCCTTTTGCGATGATGATCAAATCCATCGCTTTCAACTTCTATCCCTTCCTTGCCATTCTCCTCGTCCTTGCCGTGATCCTCTTCAAAAAGGATATCGGCCCCATGAAAAAAGCCGAGAAACGCACATCGGAAACCGGTGCGCTCCTTTGGCCGGACGCTCAGCCAATGGTATCAGATGCCCTGACCGCGGTGGATGTAAAAGAAAATGTGAAGCCCAGGGCCATCAATATGCTGCTGCCTGTTGCCACGATGGTTGCGATGATGCCTGTGATGCTATTGTATACGGGATGGCAGGCTGCCATCGAGGCGCGCCCGGACGCAGCACTTTTCGACCAGGCGACATTTGCCATTGGGCAGGGATCCGGGTCTACAGCGGTCCTTGTCTCGATCATCACTGCACTGATGGTTTCCTGGGTCCTGTATGGCACACAGCGCATGTTTTCATTAAGGGAGTATGCGGAACTGACCATGAAAGGCATCTCGGAAATGATGCCCCTTGCCCTGCTGATGCTCTTCGCATTTGCCATCAGTGGCGTATGCCGTGAACTCGAAACCGGTGTATATGTCGCGGATATCACAAGCCAGTGGCTGTCGCCCTCATTTGTCCCGTTTCTCGTCTTCCTGGTATCCGGGTTCATCGCTTTTTCAACAGGGACCTCCTGGGGAACCTTCGGCATCATGATCGCCATTGCGGTCCCGATGGCACAGAATATGGGCGCCAATGAATTGATGACGATTGCTGCTGTCCTGGGCGGCGGGGTGTTCGGCGACCACTGTTCACCCATTTCAGATACGACCATCATAGCCAGCATGTCGGCAGCTACCGATCATATCGACCACGTGCGTACGCAGATGCCGTATGCGTTGCTCATGGGCGGGGCGACTGCACTGATTTACCTTGTGATCGGATTCCTTTAAAATGGTTTCAGAACGCCTTTCAGGTTCCTTCCAGGACGGACAGGTACGCGCGCTCCATCATATCAACACCAATTTGCACATTGAAGTGCTTCCCAATGCGCTCCTTTGCTTTTCTCCCCGTGTCTGGGAGCTGGTCGATTGAATGACAGAAACGGCTTATGGCATCTGCCAGTGCCTTGGGTGAACGGGGTTCGACAATTTCTCCTGAGACCCCGTCTTCAATAAGCTCTGGCGATCCCCCGACACGGGTCGCGATCGGCGGAATGCCCTGGGCCATGGCCTCGATCACCACCCGGGGCAGGCCTTCCCCCTTGATGCTCGGCAGGATCAGAAAATTGCTCGAACGGGTCAGGCTGACCACATCCGAACGGTAACCCGCCAGGTGGATGCGTTCCTGCATCGGGCTTTCACGGATGAGCTTTCCGAATTTCGGATGGTCCATGCCCTGGCCAACAAGGAGGAGGTGAAGGTTAGGTGTATCTTTCATGAGATGCGTGGCCTGAAGGAGATATTTAAGCCCTTTCATCTTCCGGATATTCGCGACACAAACACCAACGGTAGCGCTTTGCGGAATATCAAACTCTGACAAGTCTGCCGGAAAAATATTTTCGTACCAGGCCAGATCATGTCCCTTGTAGACAGCGTATATCTTCTTCTTTTTGAAAACCTGCTTTCTCAGGTAATCTGCAGCGGATTGCGACACACAGGTGATCGCATCCACCCTTGGATTCAAGTGTGAAAGGTAGGCTGTCGGATCAAACTTTGATGCATACCCGGTCACGCCACGGTAAGTCACCAGTTTCTCCTTCCTGCCCAACAGGCAGATGATCGAATTCGTGATGCCTTTTTTATTGAATGCATGGACAATGTCATACTTGCGGCTGTCCAATTCTCCCCGAAGCGCCCGGATAAATTTGCGGTCATATTTTTTGACCGGATGTACAGGTAGGAAACGGACACCTGCTTTTTCAAATTCGTCAACGTAGCTGGAATCCGGAAAACTCATCATGGTCACCTCATGGCCCCGCTTTGCCAGCCCGGTGAAATAGGCACCTTCCGGCCTGAGGGAATATACGGGTCCCCTGTAATCACTGATTGCCAGGATCCTCATTCGCCTGCATATTCAGGCATCGAAGAAAGGGTCCTGGCCGACTGGGCACCTGTTGCACCAAGCACACGTTTGGCACGCACAAATGTTTCATACCGGTGGGCGGCAAAATCAGGATCGGCGCGCCTGAGGCTTTCCACTTTGACATTGCCCGAAGCATGGATCATCTTTCCGTTTCCGGTATAAATCGCCACGTGCGTTATTTTTTCGGGCTGATCACCCTTTTGGGCCCGGCCAAAGAAAAGGAGATCTCCCGGTTGCCATTGTGCAAAATCAATGCTTGTGCCCAGGTCCTGGCCCACATGCACCTGTTGGGAGGCATCCCTGGGCAGCAATAACCCATTCAGGTAAAAGACGGTCTTGGTGAATCCGCTGCAGTCAAACCCGTACGGACTGGTGCCTCCCCAGAGATATGAAGTCCCCATAAAGTCCATTGCCGTAGAAACGATTGCCTCCCTGCCGGGAGACCTCGAAGCCAGCCAACGGTCCATCGGCACGGCATGGTACTCATAAAGGTATCCATGGCGACCGTCTGGAAGGGCCACTTCATGGAACCCGCCAACCGGCCCGCCCAGGGACGTCAGGATCTGCCCCTCAAAAACTGGGGTCACGATTGGCCCCCTGGCCGTATCCCCCAAAAAGACCACTGAAAAAGGCCCTGTGACCATCACCTTCTCATGATCCTGCCAGGACCGGTACTGGTCAACCTTCATCGGGGTAAACCCGTCCGCATCCATCCACCCCAAATACCCATCAGGCGTCTGTACACGGTACCAATCCCCTTCCTTATCCCAAATACGCAAGGGTGTGCCAAGGATCGCCTGGGTCGCCATTTCAGCCTGGTGCCTGGGCATTGCCCGCATATTACCTACCGGCACCCGGACAACACCAAAATGGACGCCTTCCAGCTCGGCAGCCGGCAGGATCTCAACACTGTCGGTATAGGCAATCCCGCTGGTATCCAGGAAGGTCCTGAATTCCTCCAGGGCTTCAGGGAATTGCGTTTGCCCCCGAATTACCATGGGAGCCTGTCTATCATCCATTTCCAGCTGAAACACTGCTACCCTGCCATCCGGGGCATATTCGGATTTCAGCTCCGCAATCTTGCCCTGGACGAGACCAGCCTGTTTGGCCTTTTTGCACCCTCCCAAAAAAAGAAATGCACTAAAGAGAAGAAGGAAATATTTCATATGATTCATGGACTGTTTATTTTTTTGATTTATCATCCATTGGATATAAAGTGCTTTTGTACTGCTTCACGGATCTGCGTGGTTTCAATCAGGAAACCATCATGACCATAAGCAGAAGATATCTCTTTGTACTCTGCTTCGGGCACATGTTTCGCAAGCAGTTTTTGCTCTGCTGGTGGGATCAGGGCATCGGACCCGATCCCGATCACGAGTGCCTTTTGTTCCAGGGTGGATAATGCCTGTTCTATCCCTCCCCGTTTCCTGCCGATATCATGCGTGTCCAGTGTCCGGGTCAGGTGATAATAACAATGCGGATAAAACCGGCGAGCAAGCTTGTCACCCTGGTAGGACACGTAGGATGATGCGCGGAACCCATCCATGATCTCTTCAAAATCCGTCTGGCGCTCCACATAGCTTTGGAAGGTCCGGTAATTGAGCAGGGCCATTGCCCGCGCTGCACGCATTCCATCCAGGCCGGAATCATTTTCATTTTCAAAGAAGGTCGGGTCGGCCTTGATCGCCATGCGTTGTGCAGCATGACCCGCAATGGCCCATGCGGTCTCCTTCGCGCTGGTGACCACCAATACCAACTGCAGGATCTTCTCCTTCATCACGTAGGCCATTTCCATCGCCTGGTGGCCTCCACAGGATCCCCCCATACAAAGCCTGACCTGTTCAATACCCAGGTGATCCATAAGCAGCAGATGGGCCCGGACCTGGTCACGGATCGTCAGCAGGGGGAAATCAACACCGTAGGCTTCCCCTGTTACCGGGTTTGCGGACCTTGCTCCCGTACTTCCATAACAAGACCCGATGGTATTTGCACACACAATGAAGTCCCTTCCAGGATCAAACAG
>JARQTN010000070.1 GCA_029976695.1 Lewinellaceae bacterium | reverse complement strand
ATGTCAAAATGGTCGTCGTCCTGCCCAGGGATTTTCAGTTCAGCCTGAACCATGAGCGGGAAGCCACGATCGAGCTGATCACAGACGCGACTGACCCGAACATTGCAAATACTGTTGTCCGTTATGCACAGCAAATCATCCAGGATTTCAGTGAAGACCACTACCCGCTCCAGGCATTACCGATGTCAATCAACATTGAAACGAAAATGCTCTACAATCCACAGCTGATCGGAGCATATATGTTTGTTCCCGGGGTCATTGCAATGATCCTGATGCTGATTTGCACGATGATGACTTCCGTGGCACTTGTACGGGAAAAAGAGCTGGGCACCATGGAGGTGATCCTTGTGAGCCCGCTGAAGAAGATCATGTTCATCGTGGCAAAGGCCGTCCCCTATTTTTTCCTTTCCCTGATGATCGTGGTCATGATCCTCAGCCTGAGCTATTTTGTGATGGATGTCCCGATCCGCGGCAGCCTGGTCTCTTTATTGCTCGAAAGTGCTTTGTTCATCTTCATGTGCCTTTCCCTCGGATTGCTGATTTCAAGCCTGACAAACTCACAGCAGGTCGCCATGCTGATCTCCCTGATCGGGCTGATGCTCCCGACGATCATGCTTAGCGGGTTCATGTTCCCAATCGAGAACATGCCGAAAATCCTCCAGGTGATCTCGCATATCGTCCCCGCCAGGTGGTTCTTTATCATCATCAAGTCGATCATGATCAAGGGGATGGGAATAACCGACCTGATCAAGGAAACTTCACTGCTTCTTGCCTTTACAGTCATCCTGATCGCAGTGAGCACTGCAAAATTTAAAGAGCGGCTGCTATGAGAACGATCCTGTTTTTGCTTCAAAAGGAATTCAAGCAGATCTTTCGGGATCCAGCCATCCCAAGGCTGATCTTTATCATGCCCATCATCCAGTTGATGATCCTTCCATGGGCCGCGGATTTCCAGATCAAGAATATCGATGTAGCCATTGTGGATGAGGATCACTCAATTTACGCCCAGCGCATTATTGACAAGATCCAGCATTCAGGATATTTCAGGCTACAGGCTTATTCACTTTCGTATAAGGATGCTTTCCTTGAAATGGAAAAAGAAAATGTGGACCTGATCCTGAAGATCCCGAAAGGATTTGAAAGGGACCTCACGCGTGAAGATGAAGCGAGCATATTTATTGCCATCGATGCGATCAACGGGACGATGGGCAACCTGGGAGCTGCATATGCCAGCCAGATCCTCAGGTCATTTAACCAGCAGATCCGGACCGAGTGGATCCAGATGCCGCGACTATCCCCGCAACCACGCATTCAGGTGACGGAAAGGCACTGGTTCAACCCGACGATGAATTACCAGGTTTTTATGGTACCGGGCATTTTGGCGATCCTGCTCACCATGATCGGGACTTTCCTGACCGCACTCAATATTGTGAAAGAAAAAGAGATCGGCACAATCGAGCAAATCAATGTCACCCCGATCAGGAAACACCACTTTATCCTGGGCAAACTGATCCCTTTCTGGATCCTGGGCATGCTCATGCTTGCATTGGGCCTGGGCATCAGCTATATCATTTACGGGATTGTCCCGGTAGGCAGTTTTTGGGTCCTGTTTGGATTCGGTGCCCTTTACCTGTTTTCAATCATGGGCCTCGGGTTATTGATCAGCACAATCACAGAGACCCAGCAGCAGGCCATGCTGGTCACCTTTTTCTTTATGCTGATTGCCATCCTTTTGTCCGGGTTGTACACGCCCATTGACAGCATGCCGGAATGGGCAAAATGGGTCGCACGCATCAACCCGGTCACCTATATGGTCGAAGTCATGCGTATGCTGGTCATGAAAGGAAGCGACAGTGCTATGGTCATCTACCATATCGGGATCGTGTTTGGCTTTGCCGTGCTCCTGAATGGTGCTGCCATCTGGAACTACAGGAAGACGTCCTAGATCGAGTTTAAAAATCAGGAAACGGCAGGTGATTCGTTTTCCTTCTGATGCTCCCCGTTATTGGCATCCAGGTATTTGAAGACTTTCTCCGCCATGGATTTGCCCACGACTTTAATAATGTCATTCCGGGATGAAGCACGGATCTTTTTCATTGATCCAAATGCTTTCAATAGCTTTTCCGCACTCTTTGCTCCCACCCCTGGAATCTCGGTCAGTTCTGTTTTGGTAAATCCCTTGCTTCGCTGGTTTCTATGGAAATTGATCGCAAAACGGTGGGCCTCATTCCGGGCCTGCTGGATCAGCTTGAGGGATTCCGATTTCTTGTTGATATATAATGGGATAGAGTCCCCCGGGAAATAGATCTCTTCAAGTTTTTTCGCGATCCCGATCACGGTGACCTTATCCAGGATCCCCAGTCCTTCAAGGCTCTTCACAGCAGCACTCAACTGTCCCTTACCGCCATCGATGATGATCAGTTGGGGAAGCGCTTCTTCATCCTTCAGCATGCGCTTGTACCTGCGGTAGACGATCTCTTCCATAGAGGCAAAATCGTTCGGCCCTTCGACAGTCTTTACATGAAAATGACGGTAGTCTTTCTTTGACGGTTTCGCATTCCGGAAGACCACACAAGCGGCAACCGGGTTGCTGCCCTGGATATTTGAATTATCAAAGCACTCGATGTGCAGGGGGACTTCCTCCATATTCAGGTCTTCCTTTACCGTGCGCAGGATGCGCTCCGCACTTGTCTGGCGGCGAGTCTTCTGCATTTCCTCCTTTTGTTTCTGCAGCAGGAAGTACTTGACGTTTTTTTCAGACAAATCCAGCAGGTGCCTTTTTTCACCCCTCTGGGGCACAGTTATTTTCACATCGGCATCGATGGTCCGCAACCTGAACGGAACGACGATCTCCGGCGCCACAGAATTGAACTTTTCCCGGATGGAAGGAATGGCGTATGAAAGCAGGTCCTTTTCCTCCTGGTTGAGGTTCTTTGTCAGTTCAAACGTATGGGTGTTGATAATTGCCCCATTGACCACCTTGAGAAAATTGACATAGGCGAACTTCTCATTGGTCGCGATGCTGAATACATCCACATCGCGGATGCTCGTACTGACAACGGTGGACTTTGCCTGGTAGTCTGAAAAGAGTTCCAGTTTTTCCTTGATCTGATGGGCCTTCTCGAATTCCATATGCTTCGCATGGCGTTCCATTTCCTCCTTCAGGTGGTCCTTAACCTCCTTGAAATGCCCACGCAGGATATTCTTGACCTGCTCGATCTTGTGGTTGTAAGACTCCTCATCCTCAAGTCCCACACATGGTCCCATGCAGTTTTCGATGTGGTATTCCAGGCAGACCTTGAACTTGCCCGCTTTAATATTTTCCTCGGAAAGATTCAGCGAACAAGTGCGCAGCTGGAACAGCTTCTTGACGATATCCAGGATCACCTTTGTCCTCCCTTTTGAAGTATACGGCCCGAAATAGGTGGACCCGTCGCGCACCACTTTCCTCGTCAGGTATACGCGGGGAAACCGTTCATTCCGCACGACAATATATGAATAGGATTTCCCGTCCTTCAGGTTGACATTATACCGCGGCTGGAATTTCTTGATCAGTGTATTTTCAAGCAGCAGTGCATCAGACTCGGTTTCCACGATCGTGAATTCGATGCGCTCTGCATTTTTGACCATGACCCTC
This sequence comes from Lewinellaceae bacterium, assembly GCA_029976695.1. Classification (GTDB taxonomy): domain Bacteria; phylum Bacteroidota; class Bacteroidia; order Chitinophagales; family Saprospiraceae; genus JARQTN01. The sequence continues at coordinate 3,327 of JARQTN010000070.1, read as the reverse complement.
GTCTTGTAATACTGGTGCTTTTTGTCGCCAAAGTATGAGGCAAGTCTGTTCCTGAGTTTCTTTGCTTTCCCGACATAGAGGATCTTTCCTTCGCTGTCGATAAACCGGTAGACACCAGGGAGCTTTGGGATGGTATCTGCTATCTCCTTGTAGTCCTTTGTGGTCATTCTTCTAAATGTCCTCCCGCTTTTAGTCCGATCAACAACAATTTTGCCCCAGCAGGGTTGGTCGCCAGGGGCACGTTATGCACGTCGCAGATCCGCATCAGCATCTGGATATCAGGCTCGTGTGCATGCTTGCCCAAAGGGTCCCGGAAAAAGATCACCAGATCCATCTGGCCCTGGGCCACCATCGCCGCAATTTGCGCATCCCCGCCCCTGGGCCCGGATAACACCTTGTGCACGCTCAGGCCTGCATCTTCCATATGCGACCCGGTCGTTGCCGTGCTGAAAATGTCAGTACCCGTAAAAAGGCTCCGGTTTTGCAGGACAAAAGAAACCAACTCCGCCTTTTTGCCATCGTGAGCGATCAATGCGATTTTCATGTACTGCTTTTTGCCAAAGATAAACCGAATTGCCCACTCGCATTTCAGCACCTTTCACGAAAAACAAATAGATCACTAATTTGGGGGAGAATTTAAAAATGATCATAGATGGCTATTTCACGCACGCACATTTGCATCCTTACCCTTTTTTATTTCCTCTTCGGGGTTGCATTGCTTACCGCCCAGGAAAGGAGGCAGATGGAACATGAGGATTTCAGGATCTGGAACACGATTGAAAATACCATTGTATCGAATGATGGCAAATGGGTATCCTGGGAAATTGAACCCGGCGAGGGAGACCCAACCCTGAAACTGTACCATGTCGGGACACATACTGACCAGTCATTTCACCGCGCCTCTTCTGCCGCTTTCACCCACGACAACAGGTTCCTGGTATTCAAAATCAGCCCCGCAAGCGATACCATCAGGGAACTCAGGAGACAAAAGGTCGAAAAGGAAGACTTGCCGGGGGATTCATTAGCCATCTATGCACTATCTACCGGGCAACTTACCATAATCCCTGGCCTGAAAGGGTTTTCCGTCCCGGTGGAATGGTCCGGATATCTCGTTTACCAGGCTGAAGTAAACCAGATGACTGCAGACACTTCATCCTCAGGCAGTAAAAAAGCAAAAGGAAAGAAAAAGCAGGACGATCCATTGATCGTCCGGAACCTGGGTTCAGAATCCGAGGACACGATCGCATCCGTCAAGACTTACAGGATAGCCAAATCCGCAGACGGCATCATCTTGCATACGACTGGAGTGGATTCTTCTTTTGCCGCTGGGGTGTACAAGTATACCTGCCGGGACAAGGCCCTTTTCCCCCTTTCCACAAAGAGCGGCACGTATGAAGGTCTGGCCATCACGGAAAACGGAGAACAAATGGCTTTCCTGGGGGATCTGGATACCAGCAAGGCAAGGGTCCGCCCGCATTCCCTGTTCTATTTTACCGAGGCCATGGATTCAGCGGAAGTGGTTGCAGGTCCAGGGGCATCCTGGATTCCCAAAGGATGGCATATCAGCAAAAATAATTCTCCTGCTTTTTCCGAAAACGGGAAATATATCCATTTCGGCACCGCCCCACCCCCGGTCCTGCAGGACACTTCCCTGCTGGATGACGAAATCGTGGAAGTAGAGGTATGGCATTATGACGACCCGGTTTTATATACACAACAGAATGTGCGGGTGAAGGATGAGCGGAAAAGGACCTACCTGTCTGTTTTTGATACGGATACAGGGCAATTTCGACAGGTTGAAAACGAAGGACTCAGGGAATCCTCCACGGACCGTGAACGCAATAGCCGATACATTGTCACATACACACTCGAGCCATATGCGAAAGAATCCTCATGGACAGGTTTGCGGGAACGTGATGCCTACCTGACCGATCTCGAAACCGGGAAGAAAAGCCTGATCGCCAAGCGGATCGAAGGCAATGCACGACTTTCTCCCTCTTTCAAATATGTCTATTGGTACAATGCACCGGACAGCAGCTGGTTTGCCTATTCCGTGACAGATAAAAAGATCAGGGATATCACGCCTTCCCTGAAAATGCTGGTTGCCGATGAACTCAATGACAGGCCGATGTACGCGGGTGATTACGGAATCGCAGGCTGGCTTGATGATGACGCGGGCATCCTGGTCTATGACCGGTATGACTTGTGGCTCGTGGACCCCGAGGGAATCCGTATGCCGCACAATCTCACAAATGGCAGGGAAGAAGGAATCACATACAGGTACATCCGGCTTGACTCTGAAGAAAGGTCAATTGATCCGGAAAAAAACCTGCTTCTCTATACGTTTTATCATTCCGACAAGTCCGCCGGATATGCGGAACTTAAACTTGAAAACGGAAGATTGTCCCACCTGCTCAAGGGCCAGTACCGGTATGACAGCCGACCGGTAAAAGCGAAAGAGGCAAACACCATCGTGTTTACCCGCGAATCGTTTCGTGAATTCCCGGACCTTCGGATAACCCGGGATCTATTCAAAAGCGCTAGGAAAATTTCTGATGCAAATCCGCATCAGGCTGGTTATACCTGGGGGAATATCGAAGTGTACAGCTGGGATGATCATGGAAAGAAACGGACCGGCCTATTGGTCAAGCCGGATGGATTCGACCCGGCGAAAAAATACCCGATGATCGTGAACTTCTATGAGCGGAGCACAGACGGTTTGCATACCTACCGGCACCCGCAGCCCCACCGTTCCACGATCAATTATCCATTCTATACCAGCCGTGGATATGTCATTTTTAATCCTGATGTGGACTATGAGATCGGCTATCCGGGTAAAAGCGCTTATGAAGCTGTCGTATCCGGGACAGAGGCCCTTGTCAGTGAGGGATTCATTGACGAACAACGCATCGGACTGCAGGGACACAGCTGGGGCGGGTACCAGGTCGCCCACATCATCACGAAAACCGACATGTTTGCCTGTGCGGAATCGGGAGCACCTGTCGTCAATATGATCAGTGCGTACGGTGGCATCCGCTGGGGCACCGGGATGAGCCGGATGTTCCAGTACGAACATACGCAATCAAGGCTTGGGGCGACGCTCTGGGAACGGCCTGACCTGTACATCCAGAATTCACCCATTTTCAATGCGGACAAGATCAACACGCCTGTTTTGATCCTGCACAATGATAACGACGGAGCCGTGCCCTGGTACCAGGGCATCGAATTTTTTGTGGCCATGCGGAGGCTGGGCAAACCGGCGTGGATGTTGTATTACAATGATGAACCCCACTGGCCGTTGAAACTGCAGAACCGCAAGGATTTCAA
>JARQTN010000069.1 GCA_029976695.1 Lewinellaceae bacterium | reverse complement strand
TCGTGCATTCTGTTATTCGCGTATTCAGTTATTCCGGAACAGAACAAATGAACATACGAATAGCTGAACATGCGAATAACTGAACCAATGTTAATTGGTCCGGTTATTTGGTCATCCGGGCTTTGCTCATGCGGCCTAACTGCCAGGCTTTGGATAGCTGTTATTCTCCCGGTTGATATCGGCCATGCGCAAAGATGGATCTATTTCAATCCGTTGAATCTGCTCGAATCTGAGTGGAATATGAAGCTCGTATACCGGGTTGGTCCAAGGCCAGTCTTCCGCAACATGCCAGTCTTTTTTCCTTTTCGTCTCTGGCTGCTTCTCCCCCCGCATGATGCGCAGCGGGATATTGTATACTTCCTTGTTCCCCTTTTCATCGGTGACAACAAGATCAATCGGCATAGGCATCTGGCCGATGCGCTCGAGCGTGATCTTAGTTCCACTCCCGTCAGGTGATGCCTCCCGGATACCGTAGTCAATCGTTTTGGAAGTATAGACAAAATATTCCTTGTACCAGTCAAGTTCGAGTCCCGAGGCTTTCTCCATGACCCGGATAAAGTCATTCGGGTTTGGATGCTTGAATTTCCACTCGTTAAAATACGCAAGCATCCCTTTCTCCCAGGCACTAGGACCGATGACATATTCCAGCTGCTGCAGGAAAACGGCACCCTTGTTATATGCGGACAATGGATATAGTGCAGACATGTTCAAATGATCCGCGTGCGTGGACAACGGCTCTTCCCTTCCGGATTTCGCGAGTGCGAAATATCCCTGATAGCTGCTTTCCGATGGAAAATCACTAGGTTCCCCAGGGATGAATTTCCTTCGTACAAGTTCATCCATCGTCTCGGAGGAGGCATAAGTCGTAAAACCCTCATCCATCCAGGCATGCAACAGTTCATTGGTGCCCATCATCATTTGGAACCAGCTGTGCAGGAGCTCATGCACAGAAACGCCAACAAGGCTGACAAGTGGACGGTTCCCTGTGATCAGCGTGGCCATGGGATATTCCATTCCTCCGTCACCGCCCTGGATAAAACTGTACTCCCCGTAGGGATATTTGCCATATCGTGCATTGATGATATCGAGTGCCTCTTCCATGATTTTTGGCAGCTGTTCCCATGGCTGCTTGTTCTCCGGGGTTTCCACATAAAAGAAATGTAGCCTGGTACCATCCGCGCACAGATGCGTTGTGTGGGTGTAGTCAGGGTCAGCAGCCCAAACGAAATCATGGATATTGTCGGCTGTGAACCGCCATACGGTTTTCCCGACCTTGTTGACCGGGATCTCGATACCGCCGTACCCGTATCCGATCGACTCAGGATCCTGCAAGTGCCCTGTCGCGCCTACAATATACCGGTGATCAATGCGGATCGTGACATCATATGCCCCCCAAACCCCGTAAAACTCCCGGCCAATATATGGATCGGCATGCCAGCCCTGGTAATCGTATTCGCACATCTTCGGGTACCACTGCGACATTGAATAATCAATGCCCTCTTCATTGAACCTGCCGGACCGCCTGATCTGCATCGGCACCTGGCCGTTAAAATCCATTTCAAAAGTGACCATGCTGCCTGGAAGGATAGGCTGTTTCAAGGAAACTTCAAGGATCGTTCCCTCTTCTTTAAATTCTACTTTCCTCCCATTGCATTCGAGACGACTGATATGAAGATAGCCGATCTCATCTGGTCCAAGAGCAGAAATCCTGGTGCCGATCTGCAGATCCATTGTCGCTGGCTGGCTGGACCGAACATCCATCATACTCCCAGGCTGAAAGGCATTGAAAAAGAGATGATAGAACACATGGTACAATGTGTCCGGAGAGTTGTTTGTATAAACCAGTTTTTGTTTCCCCGTGAATCGATGTGTCTCAACATCAAAATCGATATCCATCGTGTAGGAAACATGCTGCTGCCACCGATCGGAGCCACTGGCATAGATGCCTTGCAAGAGCAGAAGGAAGAGAAATAAAGTTGCAAAACCCGGTTTCATAATCTAATTGTTTACAAGTTCTGAATCTGTTAGATCATTCTGGCCAAGCTGGATGCGGCCAGTCAACTTAGTGAACGATCCCCAGCCGAATTTTCTTTTGGACCAGACCAGGAAAATGAAGGCCGTGACTACAAATAAGGCAAACATCAGCGGCGCGTTGACTTCGCGCGTAAAGAACAAGGCATCGGTCTGGAGCGCGGAACCCTGGAATGAGACGAATGCAGCTCCGTAGATATTCGTTGCGGCATGGATGCCCAGCGCAAGCTCGAGGCCTTCATCCATCACGGTCAGGATGGCGAGGAAAACACCCACGGAAATATAATATGTCATCATCACGCCAAAGCCGAATTCCCTGATCTCAGGATTAAACCCGTGAAGCAGACCAAAGATGACCGAAGTCAGAAGTATCGGGAAAGCCCTGTATTTCGCCCATAGACCCATCCCCTGCAGGGCATATCCCCTCAGCATGATCTCCTCGAATGAGGTCTGGAACGGAAGCAGGAAAAGGGAAACGAGGAGCAGTGGGAGAAATTTTGAGAGTTCAAAATGAAAAGTATAGTTGTCCGGGTGCACTGCATACAGGACCAGTTCAACGACCGCCGTAAAAGCAAACCAGATGCCGAACGCGAACCAGATCCGCCCCCATCTGATATTTTCAAAAGCGGTGATCAAACTTTTGAAAGAGCGTTTGTGAAGATAGCGCACAAAAAGGTATAATGCACCGAGGCCTGTGACAAACCCCAGGATGACAAGTGCCAGTCCAAGTGTTGTATCCACCCCAATGAGCGAGAAATTTGCGGATTCGGAAAATGCACGCATTTCTGCGTCGGTAATCTCTCTTTTGGCCAATTTCAGGAAAGCGATGACAAGGATCGGGATCTGGCCGATCGTATAGGCGATGACCACACCAATAGTGGCTAAAAAATACCAGATCCAGCTGTTGTCACCTTTCAGTGCCTGGCGGAAAAATGAATCTGTCACTTGCCGTCTTTTAGGTTAAAGAGGCACAAAATTAAAAAATCAGGGATTGTTGGCCCAGCCTAACTTTCCGGAAAGGCGAATACCAGCAGGTCGAAGGTCGTCAGGATCCCGGAGAGTTTATTGTTCTGGTCCAGCACCGGGATCGCATGGAAAAGGTTTTCCTTGAAAATGTTTGCTGCCTTGAGCACGGTATCCGTTTCCTTCAGGGTCACGACCTTTTCAGTCATGATCTCGCTGAGCAGCAGGGTATTGGCCAGCAGGCTGTTCTTCTTCTTGCTGCGTTGGGTATCAAACTTGGTAAAGCTGTTCAATACCATGTTGTAATCATGCCTGCTTACAATGCCCCTCAAGCGCCCATCATCGTCGATGATTGGGATATGGTGAATGTTTTCCCGGTCAAACAGGTCACCCGCTTTCTTCAGGAGATCATCAGGATGGAGACAAAAGACATCGGTCGTCATGACATCTTTTACCTGGGCCATTAAAACATCGACTGTGAGCGTCATAATTTGAGTTTTTGATGATTAAAAAAAATGGGCACAACACCTTCCGATATCTGTGGTTTCACTTCAGTTGTCAAGTTGGAGTCAGGTATTGTGCCCGAGAAAAGCAGTCAAATGATTTAACAGAGATTAAGCATTACTTGACCTCGACAACTTTGACATCTTTCTGCACAGATATTTCTTTTTTCGGGATTACCACGCGCAAAATGCCTTTTTCATAATGCGCTTCAATTCCGTCTTCCCGGATATTGTCCGGCAGCCAGAAAGACCGGCTGAACGAAGAGAAATTGAATTCCTTTCTCATGTAGTTTTCTTCTTTTACCTCTGAACTCAGTTCCTTCTCAGCGCTGATCCTCAACACTCCCTTTTCGACCTTTACATCGAAATCGTCTTTTTCCATTCCGGGAACGGCAGCCTCCAGTTCCCATTTATCCTCTTTTTCAGACACGTTGACGGCCGGCATGGTAAAATCACTCCTCAGGAAAGGAAAAAATCCTTCATCGTCTTTGAAGAAGTCCTCAACGATGGATGAAAAAGAAGGAACCAAGCCTTTGCCTTTGTTCCATTTGATCAGTGACATAATAGCGCATTTTGGAGGTGAATCAATACGATATCATTCCAAATCTAAATTTGGAAAGCCAGAATGGAAATGACAATGGTCAATGGCATCATTGACTTCAGTCAAAATGAGGTGGATCAATCAGGCATATTCTCCAGTTTGGCCATATTCAGGATGCGGATACCGGCCGTCGTGACTTCGATGATCCCTTCAGTCTTGAAATCCGACAATGTCCTGATCAGGGTTTCTTTCGCTGTACCGGCAAGGGAGGCCAGGTCTTCGCGACTCGCATGGATGAGCGGCGTCTCCTCGGAATCATCCGCCGGGTTCTTTTCAGCATATTTGACCAGGGCATTGGCTACCTTTTTCCGGACAGAACTATAGGCCATGCTCAGCAATGTCTCTTCAGTCTCCTGTGCCTCGTTGGCCAGCATTTTGATAAACTGTGCACTGAAATCCCGGTTATTATATAAAAGCATCGTGAAGTCGTCCTTCGGGATCAGGCGGACCTGGGTGTCTTCAAGTGCCATCGCATTATCGATATATACCTCTTCGCGCACAAGTGTGTGATACCCGAAAAAGTCCCCTTCCGAATAGATGTTCATGATCAGTTCCTTTCCGAAATCATTGATCTTGTAACACTTGACTTTTCCCGAAATGATGAAAAACAGCCAGCGCGCATGCTGCCCTTCCTCATAGATGATATCCTTCGACTGGTATTTCCGCAGTTCCCTTTCCTCCGAAAGTGCACTCAATTCCTCGATCGCCTTGGCCTCCGAATAAAACCTGCGCAACCCGGCTTCCGTCCTGTCAAATGATGACCGGATGCGATCACTTTTGCGCAGCCGCATTTCAACGGCATCGATCAGTTCCGTGTGGTCAAATGGTTTCGCAATGTAGTCATCGGCACCGAGGCCCATGCCCTTGCGAAAATCCTCTTTTTCCGACTTTGCAGTGAGGAAGATAAACGGGATATCCATCAGTTCGGGATGATTGTTCATCACACGGAGCACACCAAACCCGTCAAGTTCCGGCATCATCACATCGCAAAGCACAAGGTCCGGGCGCTCCTTGATCACGGAACTGACACCTTCCCTTCCGTTTTTGGCCTGGATGACTTCATAGCCTGTCAGCATCAGGATCTCCGCAATGTTCTCCCTGACTTCCTGGTTATCCTCAATCACTAAGATCTTCTTCATGTCTTCAGATTTGACAACGTAACGAAAAAAGTTGAACCTTCTCCGGGCTTGCTCTCAAACCGGATACTGCCCTGGATCATTTGAAGGTAATGGTATACAATATTCAATCCAAGGCCTGTTCCCTGGATAGACTCCACATTGGAAGCTCTGAAAAAACGATCAAACATGTGTTTCTGCTCTGCGACCGGGATTCCGATCCCGTGATCGCGGACAATCATTTCAAGGTTTACACCCCGGGTTTGGATATGCACTTCGATCGTATCCCCTTCGCCTGAATATTTGATCGCATTGGACAGCAGGTTGAACATGATGTTCTTCAGGATCGTCCGGTCCGTGTACAGGGTATTCCATTCAAGGTAACTTGAAAACTGGAAATCCTGTCCCGTTTTCAGCATCCCTTCCATCTCGTCCATGACCTCCACACAGATTACCTTCGGGTCAACTTCAGAGATCTGCGGACCAACCTTGCCCTCCTCCAGCTTGCTGATCGAGAGGAAATCATTGAGGATGCCGGACAGGTGCGTCACCGCTGCCTGGATCTTCTCGATGTGTTTTTCCCTTTTCTCCTGCTGATCCGCTTGCTGATACATCTTGACCAGGGCTGCTGAAGAAAGGATCGTACTCAGCGGGGTTCGAAATTCATGTGATGCCATGGACACAAATCGGGATTTGAGTGCATTCAACTCCCGTTCCTTGGTCAGTGATTTTTGAAGTTCATGCTCCTTTTCTTCCAGGATCTTGTTTGTCCTGAGCAACCGGTTGACCACGCGCTCAATCTCGCGCGTCCGCTCATCCACCTTTTCTTCAAGTTCCTCATTCATCTGGATCAGCCTGTCCTCAGCTCGCTTGATCTCTGTCATGTCGTGGAGGATGCCTGTATAGATCTTTCTGTCGAGCAGGTCTATTTCACTGACGCTCAGACGAAACGGAAACTGGGTGCCGTCCTTTTTCAGGCCGTACACTTCCCTTCCGATCCCGATAATCCGGGCCTTGCCGGTATCCTGGTAATTCCTGATATACTGGTCATGATGGGATCTGTGGGGATCAGGCATGAGCATCCGGATATTCTTGCCGATCACTTCCTCCGGCTCATACTGGAAAAGCTGACCTGCCGCAGGGTTGAAGGTTTCAATGACCCCGTCAGCATCGATGGTGATAATGCCGTCGATTGCATTCTCGATAATTGACTCCAGCCTCGATGCAACATCCTGAATCGACTCCTCAGCGTGCATTGAACTACGGGTTTTGTGTTCGATCAATTCATTTCTGGATCAGGTTCCACGAAAGTGTAAAGATACGAGGTCATTTCCGGATCTGGGTATATTCCCATGACCGAATGCCACAAACATATAGAATTATTCAATATGCGTTATCGATTTTCCCAATCCCATTCCAGGCGATATTCCTTGACCCGGTAAAACGCCGTTCGTCCGGGCCGGTGGACGCCGTGTACCGGCAAAGATAATCCGAGATCGCCAAAAGAGAAATTCCGGTACACGCATCTATCGGAACATCCGGTAAAGCTCATCACAAAATCCCTGGATACGACTCAGGAGTATGCTCGAAATGCAGAACTTAAAACAATAATAAATAGCTGATTACCTGCTACTTACCCTTGATAATTAAAAGTGGCACTTCAGTCTCGTAAGCCATTTCTTTCGTTCTGCTGAAATGAAATATCCGTTCAATGAAAGACCTGTGTTTCTGATACATGACCAGCAAGTCGATCTGGTGTGTTTCCACAAAATCATCGAGGTCCTCTTCCAGGTCGTTGCCGGGCAGGTTGTGAAACTGGATGGATATTGTCGGTGACCGGTCAGCAAAAAATGCTTTGAGCAGATCCATCTGGTGTTCCATTTTTTCGTCCATCCGCCGGTAATAATGGGTCACGTGCAATGTGGCATCATGCAGCTTGAGCATTTCCACCGAACGCCAGATCTCAAAGGGATCGGCTTCAGAAAGGTCCGTGGCATACATGATCCGCTTGTATTTTGCTGATCCGGTATGTTCCGGGATCACCATCACGTCGCTTTTCGCTTTTCCCACGACGCCGCTTGTCGTGCTGCCAAAGATGCGTTCCAGTGCGCCGCGCTCACCCTTTGAACCGATCATGATCAATGTTGTATCATCTTCCTCCGCTGCCTGAAGGATGGCACCGACAGGAAAGCCGATCACGACTTCCGAAGAGATCTGGGGCGGGTGATCGAGGATGGGCAGGACCTGGGTCAGCGTACCGTCGATGTGTGACTTGACCACTTCACGGGCACTTTCAACCTGTTCACGCGTAAGCTGGGCGGTCATCACGGGCACGTCCATCAACTCGGTTTGGGGAAGCACCACGTGCAGCACTTTAACCGGGACGCGCATGCGGTCCGCCAGGATGAGTGCATGCCTCAGGGCACTCTGGGCCCCTTTGGAAAAATCGGTGGGAAGGAGGATTCGAGTGATCGATCTCATGATCAGTTATTTTATCTTGAATTAAGGCAAAAGGCCATTCTGTTCAAATGAGTGGAATCAGCGGAATTTATGACAACGGTCAACGATGAATTGCTTTTGCTTCAGTAAACCAATATGCACTTATTTTCAAATTATATACATTTGTACCAAACAGAATATGATGAAGTTACAAAATAAAAAGTCCATTTACCTCGTCGCCGGCATGATCCTGGTTGCCGCCTTTTCAAGATTGATCCCCCACTACCCGAATTTTACGGCGGTCGGGGCGACCGCTCTCTTCGGTGCCGCTTACATCAACCGCAAAGCATTATCGCTTCTCATTCCGATCATCGCGGTGTGGCTGAGCGACCTCGTCCTTAACAATGTGCTCTACGCCTCATATTACGATGGTTTTACCCTTTTCACTTCCGGAAGCATCTGGATCTTCCTGGGTATGGCCGCTATCGTGGTGCTTGGCTGGGGCATTTTCAGGAAGGTCACGATCGGGCGATTCCTTGGCGGGGCGATTGGTGCAACTGTCATCTTCTATCTCGTCACCAATTTCGGGCACTGGGCGGGACCGTTCAGCATGCATCCGAAAAATGGAGCAGGCCTCCTTGCCACCTATATCGATGCGATCCCGTTTGCATTGAACACTTTGGCGGGCAATGTCGTGTTTGGTGCTGCGCTTTTCGGGGCCTACTACTGGTTGACACAGAAAAAGTCTATTCGGGGTACTCTATCCGGGGCTGATAAATACTGACCAGCATATTTTCAAATACGGCCTTGCAAGCTTCCAGGTCAGCAAATGTGATGTCACACTCCGAAAACTGGCCTTCATCCATTTTCTGCTGGGTAAGGTTCTCCACGAGTTGATGCAGGGAATCAGGGGTGGGTTTTTTCATAGCCTTTGATGCTGCCTCAAGGCTGTCTGCAATCATCAGGATCGCCTGCTCCTTCGTCGACGGCTTGGGGCCCGGATAGGTAAAGTCAGCTTCATTCACTTCTTCATCAGGGTGTTTCGCCTTGTAATTCTTGTAAAAAAATGCGGTCATTGTGGTCCCGTGATGGGTCTTGATGAAGTCAATGATCGCTTTGGGCAAACGCGCCTTTTCACCCATTCTGGCCCCTTCCGTCACATGGTCAATGATGATTTTCGCACTCTCTTTCTCACCTTTTTCATCATGGGGATTCACCCCGTTCTGCTGGTTCTCAACAAAAAATTGCGGCTGTTTGGTCTTCCCGATATCGTGGTACAGGGCACCTACTTTCACAAGCAAAGACCTGGCACCAATGCGGATCGCTGCAGCCTCTGCCAGGTTGGCTACCTGCAGGGAATGCTGCATCGTGCCCGGTGCTTTCATAGACAACTCCTTCAGCAACGGCCTGTTCAGGTCGGCAAGTTCCGTCAGGCTGATCGAACTCGTATAACCAAAGATGCGGCCCAATAGCGGTATCAATGGATATGCTAACATGATGAGTACTGAATTGAGAAGCATCCAGAAAATCGTCTGATAGTTGATGTTGGAAAAGTTCCCGTCCCGGATCAGGGATAGCCCGATAAATCCAATGGTATATGTAAGAAAGATCAGGAGGATCGAAGTGAAGAATTTGCTCCACTCCCTGGTCTCCGTAATCGTGAGCGTGGCAATGATCCCCGCAAGCAGCGTAAGAAAAGTGAATTCGTACCCAAGGGATGTCAGGAAGCTGGCGATCAGTACAATGACAAGATGCGTAAACAGGGCAACCCGTTCATTGAAAAAATTCTTCAGCACAATGGGCACAATGCAAAACGGGATCATATAGGTACTCAGGACATCCACCGGATCAATCACATATACCAGGTAACTGAACGCGATGATCCAGAGCATCATAAAAAACAGGTTGACCGTGCTCCCGTAGATCCGCTTCGCATTGAAACGGAGGAAAATGAAATATGCCCCCAGGATGATCGCAGAAAGAAACAGATACCCGAGGAAAACACCCCAATAGGATTTGTCTTTCGTGATCTCTGTTTCGTAGGCTGCCTTGAAGGAAAGCAACTTCTGGTAGATCTCGTCCGTCACGATACCGTCCCGGTTTACAATCAGTTCCGCTTTCCGAACGACGCCCTTGGAAGGCGTGATCTTGCTGATCTCCTGGTCCAGCAGCTGGTTAGAGAAATCTGCATCATAGGTAATATCCGGTTTGAGCAGGGGTTCGATAAGCAGGAGCACCACACCGGCATCCGGGAGTTGTGAAGCGATCAGCTCCTGGCGGACAACGCGCAGGGCCTGGTCGCTTGTTTTCAGGCTCTGCAGGGTATACGGGGTCAGGCTTCCACCGGCCCTCACCTGGATGACAAAACGCCCGTCCTTGCCGGCATGAAGTGAATCCAGCCTGATGATCCCGTACTGGTATGCATTTTTCATCAACCTTTCACCCAGCGCCTCGTAGGCCGACTGGTGATTCTTGAAATGGTCCAGCAGGGTATCCGAATGCGCGACCATCACCTGCGTATTGAAGGCCATCCTGAATTTTTCAAGCTGTGCTGTCTTCACGGCTGTGTCCTTCTGGTAGACAGGTGAAAAATCCTGTTCTACCTGTTCGCGTTCACGTGCGAGTTCATCAGCAGTTTTCTGAATCGGAAAATCGAAAGGGGCATACAGGTCGTCATAGCGCCAGGACTGGTCCTTCTGAAACTCGTACTGAAACCGTGCATTATTCGGAAACAGAAAACTGATCAGGACCACCGTACCGATCAGGAGCAGATACCTGGCCAGTTCCGGTACTTTATGAAAAACCTGCTTGATTCTGTTTCCTGCGCTCATGACAATCGGCTATTTGTTCCTGGCTTCCCATTTGATCTCTTCAATCCCGTTTTGAGAGGCAATCCACCTGGCCAGGATAAAAAAATAATCCGCCAGCCGATTGACGTATTTGATAATGAGGGGATCGACTTTGCTCGCCCGGGAAAGGGTCACTATCCTGCGTTCGGCACGGCGTGAAACCGTTCTTGCCAGATGGCATGCACTGACCGCCGGATGCCCGCCTGGCAGGATAAAATTGCGCAATGGAGGGATCTCCTCAGACATGCCATCCATCGCGATTTCCAGTGCCTCGACATCCTGCTCTGCGAGGTCTTGTACCGGGACTTCCTGGTCGGGGTCCGTGGCAAGCATGGAGCCGATCGTGAACAACCGGTTCTGCACCGCAAAAAGCATGGGATCCTGCGACCCTGTTTCAGGATGATCCCTGATGAGCCCGATAAAGGCATTGAGTTCATCCACGGTGCCATACGCTTCGATCCGGATATCATCCTTCGAAAGCCGCTTTCCGCCAAACAGGGAAGTATCTCCTTTGTCACCAGTTTTCGTGTAGATCTTGAGGGACATGAAGTTTTATTCTTTGCGTGCGTTAAAGATATCATAAAAACCTTGAGGGACATGGGAATATCCATCAATGGCAACATCGGTTTCCTGGAAAATCTGGTATCGGGGATTATTCATCCAGCTTGTACCGGTGGGTCGGATCCTGAGCCGTGATGATATTTTCATTGGCCTTGTCTGTTTCGATCTGTCCGTCCATGAGCCGGACGATCCGGTGTGCATGCAGCGAGATATCAGGCTCATGGGTTACGACGATAATCGTGTTCCCTTCAGAATGGAGCTTGTCGAAAATCCCCATGATCTCGACGGAGGTCTTTGAGTCCAGGTTGCCGGTAGGTTCATCAGCGAGGATGATGGCAGGCTCATTGACAAGCGCCCTTGCAATCGCGACCCGCTGACGTTGTCCGCCGGAAAGCTCATTTGGAGTATGGGTCATCCTGTCCTTCAGGCCAACCTGTTCAAGGGCAAATTCCGCACGCTCCAGCCTGCGGGATTTACGCATGCCTGCATAGACAAGCGGTAATGCGACATTCTCAAGTGCGGATAGCCTGGGCAGCAAGTTAAATGTCTGAAAGACAAACCCGATCTCCTTGTTGCGCACAGCGGCAAGTTCAGCATCCGCCATGGAGCTTACATTTGTGCCATTCAGGAAATATTCGCCGCTGGTTGGCGTATCCAGGCATCCGATCAGGTTCATCAGAGTGCTCTTTCCCGACCCGGAAGGCCCCATGAGTGCGATATACTCATTTTTGTTGATCGTCATGGATATGCCGCTGAGTGCATGGACTTTCTCGGCTCCCATGATATAGGTTTTCACAAGGTCGATCGTCCGGATGATTTCCTTCATTTCTGGTATTTTTTTATGGACCCTTCAAGGACATTCGGCACCCTGAAATAGGGTGGTTCGACATCCGGGCCATTTGAGAAAGCACGCTGCTGGTCAATTGGCTCCGCAGGCTCGTCCTCTCTGGTGACATCATGCCTGACAGCCATATGCCTGAGTGGTTCGATGCCCTCGACATCCACCTCGAGGATCTTGTCGATCATGCGCATGATCCGGTTCAGGTCATGTAAAAGTTGAGCTTCCTCCTCCGGCTCCATCCTCAGTTTGGCCAGTTTTTCAAGCCTTGAAATTAGTGCTTTATCCAGTTGCATAGATCATAATTTCGATCAATGGCCCTTGTCCCAGCCCCAAATGTAAAAATTTGAGGGCGATTTGAATTTTATTGTAATTTAGCCGACCTTCAAATCCTAAGCACTCCAGTCAAATGATTGAAGATACTCCCCGCATCAAGCACATCGCAGTGGCCGGTAACATCGGGGCCGGCAAAACAACCCTCTCTGCCAAACTGGCGAAACATTTCAGCTGGGATGTGCAATACGAAGATGCAACAAAAAACCCCTATCTGAGCGATTTTTATAATGACATGCACAGGTGGTCCTTCAACCTGCAAATCTACTTCCTCAACAGCCGGTACCAACAGATCATCAATATCCGGAAAGGGGACAAGACCGTGATCCAGGACCGGACAATCTACGAGGATGCGTATATTTTTGCACCCAACCTGCATGAAATGGGCCTGATGTCCGAGCGTGACTTTCAAAACTATTTCACCCTGTTCAGAAGCATGGCCTCCCAGATCAGCCCCCCGGACCTGTTGATCTACCTCAAGGCGGATATCTCAACCCTCGTTTCGCACATTCACACCCGTGGTCGCGACTACGAAGGAAATATGAGCCTGGAATACCTGAAACGGCTGAATGAGAAATATGAATCCTGGATCTCCAACTACAAGGAAGGCCCCCTGCTGATCATCCAGGCGGATCATCTCGACTTTACCAATAAACCCGAGGACCTGGGCGTGGTTGTTGAACAAGTAGACGCCCAGATCCATGGTCTTTTTTAACCGGAACACATTTTCCCGACAACACGGATAATCCCGTCCATTGGACTGTTGATTCCCGGGAACTTCAGCCCGGTGCAAGTTTTGGTATGCATCTTATGACCGAGGCTCGTCAGATACGACCACCTGTTCTGTCTGATCCTGATTCATCTTTTGCTTGATCCAGCCGAATACACCGCCCTCAGAACCTGAAGCGGAATAGGCAACAAGCGCAGTGAAAAATACAGTATGGATCAGCACAGCGATCGTAAACGCTTTCATTTTGGTTGACCGGGCCTCTTTTTCCCATTTGTTTTGCATGGTCTGTCAGATTGATTTTATCATGTAAACGAACATTCGAATGACGTGTCCAGAACGAAACTTTTTCTTACACTATTGTGAAACTCGTATGAAATGATGTACACAATACACATAAGAAATATCATTCATATGTGGGTATCATATTTCATGCCAAATTCATTTCTCAGCAGGCGTATCGTGAGCCCTGGATATTGCACGGATTTTGGCAATGCCCAGTTCTGGATATATTTGCCTGAAGAATGAATCAATCAAAATCCGATGCAATCAATTCAGGAAATCAAGTCAGGATTCGGGAGGGAGGATGTCAGGCTGGTCGCTGTTTCCAAAACAAAGCCCGTTGAAGAGATCCTCGAAATATACAACCAGGGACAGCGGATTTTCGGTGAAAACAGGGCCCTCGAGCTGGAAGAGAAAGCCCGGAAGCTCCCGAGTGACATTCAGTGGCATATGATCGGCCACCTCCAGCGCAACAAAGTCAAAAATGTGGTCCCGCATGTCGACATGATCCACTCAATTGACAGCATCAGGCTGGCAGCGGAAGTCAATAAACAGGCGAAAAGGATTGACAGGGTGATCCCGTGCCTGCTGCAGATCAAGATTGCGAAGGAAGAATCCAAATACGGGTTTGACCTCCAGCAACTCCTCGATTGGCTGGGCACGGGACAGTGGAAGGATATGGCGCACATTGAATTTGCCGGTGTCATGGGGATGGCCAGTTTTGTACCCGATATGGGCATCGTGCGGGAAGAATTCAGATACCTGAAGCAATGTTTCGATGAACTTCAGTCCCGGATCTTTCGGGATTATGCCTCATTCAGGGAAATCAGCATGGGGATGTCAGGTGACTACCAGGTTGCGATCGAAGAAGGGAGTACCATGGTACGCATCGGCACCCTCATTTTTGGGGAGCGGAACACACACCAGGGCTGACTATCGCTGGATCACCAGCTTCCGCATCAAAGGACCACCATCCGTTTCCACGACTAAACAATAGATTCCCGCAGAAAAATGGTGGACGTCGAGAATACCACCGGTATTCAATGTCCCGCTGAATATCAACTTGCCATTCATATCAAGCAGGGAAACAGTTCGGACGCTGGTTCCTGATGCCAGGGAGATCCGCAGTTCAGCAGATGCCGGATTCGGGAAAAGCGAGATTTGTTCAGCTTCAGGGGCGGACTCATCAATTGAAGTAGCCAACTTTTTAAAACCTGTCCTGAATGATCCCAGCCCTCCCCTCGTATTTCCCAGGATGAGGTCATAATATCCGTTCCCGTCTAAGTCTGCCGCGCTGACACTGGTTTTGTAGCCTTCCCTGATCTGCCCGTAATCCGGGTCAACCAGTGCAAACGAGCCATAGATCTCATCCGGGATGCCGCTGTATACCTGTATCCCGCCTTCATCCGAACCGAGAAGGAGAAGCGGGCCTGCATCTGTTTCGATAATGGCTGGCTTGGCAAATACCGGAAGCCCCGGAATCACCCCAAGGGTGACGTTCCCAAAGCATTTTGTATTGGGCAAAGCGTTTTCATCCGGGTCGAATTCCGCATTGCCCGCCGCGCCTGCGTTCTGGAAATAGGTCAGCGATCCACAATTTCCAGAGCTGCCAAAATTCGAATTGCGTTCCCCGATGACCAGGTCTCCCAAACCATCCCCATTTACGTCAAAGATTGCTGGTGCTGCTGCTGAACCGACATCAATGCCGGCAAAGGGGAAGACGACATCTGCAAATGCATATGGCATGCCCGGGCCGGCAGTGTTTTCAAAATAAAATAGTTGACCGTTATACTCACCGACTACGAGATCATCATCCCCATCACCGTCCAGGTCACCGACTGCAGGTGCGTAAGCCCATGTAGGCAGGGATGCATATGTACTCATGTTGAGGTAATCATCATCAGCAACTTCAAAGCTGGGCGTATCGGGTGTTCCATTGTTCAACAGCAGATGCAAGGAAGGGATCCTGGCCTGGACTGCCTCGTCGCTTGTGAACGCCCCGACGATGAGATCAGGAAGACCATCGGCATTGACATCACAGAAAGCCGGGTTGGTCTCAGAGCCGAATTCAAGCATATCCCTTGTGAACAGATCCTCCCGGGCCAGTTCGAATCGCTGCTCATCCGGGTTTCCGATGTTCCTGTAAAACCAGATCACATCCCGGTCCTCTGAAAATGAACGGCTGTTTACCGCCCCCAGGATATCCTCAAAACCATCATTATTCACATCCACAAGGTAGGCACCATTGAAATAAGGGATTTCCAGGGATGTGTCATATGAGGGCCAGTGGGCATCCTGGCTGGTGATCCACGCATTTTCAGGCGTGCCGCCATTCAGTCCGAAGACAAGCGCCTTTGACGTGATGTCGCCAATCAGGATATCGTAGTCATTATCCAGGTCCTGGTCAAACAGCAGGATTGTGGAACCGGAGTGGCGGGTATTGATTGGCCGGTCACCATCCAGGTTGCCATCGCTGCATCTGTTGGGGTCGCTGCTGAGGAAAAGTTCCTCGGATACCTCGCTTTCCAGGATCTTGCCCCAGCAATGGTCCCCCACCTCAAACACCATCGTATCCAGTCCAAGGCCCTGTTCCACGACCGTATTCCGGTAATAGGTCACGTAGCTGCCCCCCGGATCGAAAGACAGGATGTCCAGGTCCCCGTCATGGTCGATATCTTCAAAAGCAGAAATATCCTCCCATGAGATGTAGATGTTTGTGGTCCCGTTTCCTGCCGGCACGACGAGGTAGTTCTTTTGGTCGAAGGTCCGCAATTCGTATATCGTCGTATCTCCCAAATCCACAGCCTGGTAAACCGCAGCGCCGAACACACCGGAAATGTCCTGTGAAGAGGTGAAGTAATCCTCCAATCCGTCGTTGTTGAAATCCCTGACTGTCACCCAGCCACTGAGCGGGGGCAACTGGCTTCTGTAGGATGGTTGGTAAATGTACTCCATCCCACCTGCTTCGCTTTCATTGATCAGCGGGATCTCGACACCACCGATCCTGTCGAAGATGAGCAGGTCCAGCTGTGCATCCTTGTTGAGATCCACTGGCACGATCTGGGGGGCATTCAGCCCGCCAGCCCACGCATAGGGCAGTTCCCTCCCCCCAGAAAAAACAGGTGGGGATGTACGTTCAAAAGACTGGCCGTAAACAAGCAACGGCATGCCGAAAAAGATGAGGATGCATAGGATGTTGAGATATGTGCTGCCCCGGTTCATAGGATGCTGCTTTGAGGATTCGGAATTAATTCGTTTATTGACGCGCGCATTAAATCGCTTCTCAAATATAACAGAAACTCCAATGCGGGAATTCCTCAAGCCATTGCTCATTCTGGCAATCGTCATATGCACGGCTTTTTCCGACCTCAATACGCTTTCGGCCCAACCTGCGGATACCTTCAGCCTCAGGCAGATCGAATATGTACCGTCTGAAACGGGCATCCGGCTTTCTACCGGGGAGAATGGTGTTGCACAGTGCACGGTCAATGGCAAAACACGCTACCTTCCTTCCAGGAACGGGATAGCACAGCTGGAATTCCCGACAAACCACCGAGGAAAGATTTATTTCGTCAGCACGGAAAACGGGCATCATGCCATGATCCATGCGGCAAAAAAAAAGGATGATACCTTGAGGATCAGAAGGATCCCGCTCTGGACCTCCGTCCTGCCACCGCTCATTGCGATTATCCTGGCACTCGTCTTCAAGGAAGTTGTGGTGTCCCTGGTGATGGGCATTTTTGCAGGCGCGTTCCTGATCGGCGGGATGCGGGTCGAATCCCTGTATTACTTCGTCCAGTCCATCCTGGAACCCGTCAGCATCTATGTCGTCGAAGCATTGACGGATAGCGGGCATATGGCCGTGATCATTTTTTCCCTCCTCATCGGGGGCATGGTCGCGATCATCTCCAAGAATGGCGGCATGGCGGGCGTCGTCCTGGCCCTGTCAAAATATGCACGGAGCAGGAAGAGTGCACAGTTCGTCACCTGGCTGCTGGGTGTTGCCGTTTTTTTTGATGATTACGCCAATATCCTCATCGTGGGGAATACCATGCGCAATGTGACTGACCGATTCAAAATTTCACGCGAAAAACTGGCCTATATCGTGGACAGCACGGCAGCTCCTGTTTCTGCAGTGGCCTTCATTACAACATGGATCGGCGCCGAACTGGGATACATCGATTCGGGCATGGCAGCCGTGACCACGGGACCGCTGGCTGACCTCACCCCGTATGCCATTTTCATCAGTTCTCTGAAATATTCTTTTTACCCGATCCTGACATTGATCTTTATCCTGATCCTGATCCGTACCGGCCGTGATTTCGGCCCGATGAAAGCAGCTGAGCGTCGCGCTGCAGGATCCGGCCAGGTCTCCTCGGCAGCCACACCAGGGGAAGATGAACCGAATATGGAAAACCTGGAGCCAGTGCCGGGTGCAAAGCTGAGGTGGTACAACGCGGTCATCCCGGTACTCACCGTGATCGGCATGACCATCTTTGGCCTGGTGGATACCGGGATGAGCACACTCTACAATGAATTGTCTGCTGCTGGTCACCAGGTCACGCACAGCTATGGGAGCGTCTGGTCGGCCATGCACCTCCTGCTGCCTGAAGGTGAAAGCGGTTTTTTGGTTAAACTGGGGAAACTCATTGGCGGGGCGGACTCCTATACGGCATTGCTGTGGGCATCCTTCAGCGGCCTGACTGTCGCCATCCTGCTGACTGTCGGGGGCCGGATCATCAAACTGTTCGATACGATGCACTACATGACGACCGGCTTCAAAACCATGATGCCGGCACTGATCATCCTGACCCTCGCTTGGGCACTCGCTTCTACAACCCATGAGCTTCATACAGCTGAATACATCACGTCGTTGCTTGCCGAGAATGTCAGCCCCTACCTGATGCCGGGTATCGTCTTTATCCTCTCCGCATTCATTGCGTTTTCAACCGGATCAAGCTGGAGTACGATGGCCATCCTCTACCCCATTGCAATCCCTACGACCTGGGCTGTGTGCATGGCAGACGGTATTGATCCCGTCATCGGCTCCGAGATCTTGCTGAATGTGACTGCAACAGTCCTCGCGGCATCTGTGCTGGGGGACCATTGTTCACCAATCTCTGACACGACGATCCTGAGTTCTCTGGCTTCTGATTGCAATCACATCGACCATGTGCGCACCCAGATGCCCTATGCGCTGACCGTGGGTTCCTTTTGCCTGGTTTCCGGAGTTGTTTCCACAAGGCTCGGTGGAGGCTGGCTTGTGTCGCTCGCACTGATCGCAATATGTGCGAGCCTGCTCTTTGTCCTGATCAACCGCTTTGGGCGGAAATCCGATGCCGGGGAGATTGTACTTTGATCTTTTTGGACATCTGATTGTTAACAAGGCAAATCCAGTTTCCAATGACAGAGAAGACACAACCACCGCAACGGTTGATCCATCCTTCAAGCATTGCCATCGTCCTTGTCCTGATGGGGGTGACTGCCCTCTTCCTTTCCCTGTCCATTGCATACATATACGCCTTGTCAAATAATGCAGGCGCTCCTGTAGAACTGCCCTGGCTGTTTTCGATCAATACCCTGGTCCTGCTGACAAGCAGCTGGTTTTTCTGGCAGGCACGGAAAAGCTACGAGCACCAGGACTACCGGAGGCATTTCAGGGATCTCTGGCTTGCCCTGGGTGTGACCGTGATATTCCTTGCCCTGCAGGTCATCGGATGGACCTGGATGTTCCAGAACCAGCTGCACATGCAAAAGGACACATCCCACGCGTACCTGTATGCGATCTCCATCCTGCATTTTGCCCATGTGATTGCAGGCATCCCTTTCCTGGCTGCATACATGCGCAAAATGTGGCTGGAAGCACGCCAAAACGAAGGCAGCCTCTTTTTCATCGACGAAAAAGTAAGCCGGAAACTCAGGTTGATCAGCACATACTGGCATTTTATCGATTTCCTCTGGGTCTACCTGATGTTCCTGTTCCTGGTTGTCTCTTTCTTTTAACGCAAATTCCGCAGCGCGTTCTATAATGCCCACTAAAATGCCATGTGTAAATGCTTCAAATTCAGTTTTATACATCCAGACGGTGATACCCAGCAACAAGGATTTTTTATATCTTTGCGCTCGTCAATAAAACACCCCGATTTTTCGTTTGTAAAAAAAACAGAAATAGCAAGACATGAGAATTCTTTTCCAGGCACTTATCGCAATTATTGCCATCGGAATGTCCGGTTGTAGCGCAAAGAACTCAGGGGATCATGGGTCGACGCCCGGGATTTCGGGACAGATATCCGATGCCATGAGCATGAAAGTGTTCCTTGACAAGACAGATGCAAACAACAATACACTTGTCCTCGGGCAGACCGAAACAGATCCTTCGGGTAAATTCGCCATTGAATTGGCCGAACCATTTGAGCCGGGCCTGTACCGGTTACGTATCGGTGCAAAACGCACAATGCTCGTCCTTGAAGACAATGTCAAACACGTCAACATCGAGGGCGACCTCACCAGCCTGGGTACTTACGCATACGCGATTACAGGTTCAAAAAGTGCCAGTGAGTTTACCGAAGTGATGAACCGGATGAATACCCAAAAGATCCCGGAAGCAGAGGTCAAGGGATTCATCCAGTCTACCGACTATCCTTATGCAGGCATGCAGCTCGCACTCTCGTCCTTTGGCAACAGGCCCGAGTATTGGGAAACGCACAAGGTTGCCGCAGATCGCGTAACGGCCAAATATCCCGAGGATAAACTTGCCATGAATTACGCCACGTTTGCCAAACAGCTGGAACAGAACTACCTCGTTTCACAGGCCAGGAACAAGATCAAGGTCGGAGAAGAAGCTCCGGATATCGTCATGGAAAGCCCCGATGGTAATACCTACAGGCTTTCTGACCTCAAAGGCAAGATCGTCCTTGTGGACTTCTGGGCATCATGGTGCGGGCCATGCAGGAAAAATAATCCGCATGTGGTCGAAGTATACAACAAATACAAGAATAAGGGTTTCACCGTATTCAGTGTCTCCCTTGACGGGGTCGATGAGCGAACAAAGAAAAGGCTGCCTAACCCGGAAATGGTTGAGCAAACCATCGAACGGTCAAAACAACGCTGGATTGATGCCATCGAAAAGGATAACCTGACCTGGGAGTACCATGTGAGCGACCTCGCAAAATGGGATACAAGGGCAGCGAAGATGTATGGTGTGACAGGCATCCCGAAAACATTCCTCGTAGACAGGGACGGGAAAATTGCAGCCGTCAATCCGCGATATGACCTGGAAGAACAGCTTGTCAGGATCCTGTGATCCCGATCCATCATTCAGATCAAAGCAAAGGACCGGCTGGAAGATTTTCCGCCGGTTTTTTATTTGCCGCTGATTTGCAGCCGGGCCATGATCATGCCCGCCGTAACAGCTACATTCAGGCTTTCCGCACCAAGACGCAGGCTACCCGGAATCGAGACCTTTCCGTTGAGTACGCTAACAATTTCCGGACTCAGTCCCTGCCCCTCATTCCCCAGCACGACAATTGACCTTGCCGGAAAGGAATGCTGAAAGAGATCATCTCCGTCCATATCCGCACCCAGGACAGTGAACCCCTCTGCGAATTCCGGAAACGCGTTCTTTTCCAATTGATGACAATACACCCTGAATACACTGCCCATTGAGGCCTGGACCACCTTCGGGCTGAATACCTCCACACAGTCCTCCGAGAGGAGCAGCGTATCGATACCAAACCAGTCTGCAGTGCGGATGATCGTGCCTATGTTGCCGGGGTCCCGGATGCCGTCCAGGTAGAGTGTATGCTGAAGTTCATCCTTGTGGAACTGCGTGGACAGGTCAGGCGGGGTGCAGATCACCAGGACAGGCGCTGGTGTACTCAGTGCACTGATCTTTCCCATCTCACGGCTGTCAACTTCAATGAGTTTTCCTGCATGTTTACGCGGGATGATGTGTGCGTCCAGAAATGCGCGGGTCGCAAAAATCTCATCAATTTCAACATTCCCGAGTGTCAGGATTTCAGCACACAATTTGCTGCCCTCGACAATGATTTTATTATACTTTTGTCGGTACTTCTTGCGCAAGAGGGATTGGGCATACTTGATTTTATTCCTGGAAAGCATCTTTCAAACCCGTTTCGGACGGATAAATATACCATGCAGCTGCCATTCCATGTTCATTTCAAAGCCGTACTTGGCATTTTCTGCCTGGCGACACTGTGCAGCTGTAGCGCCAAAAAATACCTTTCAGAGGGAGAATCCTACCTGTTCAGGAACAGCGTGCGCATCAAATCCGACCAAAAGATCGAAGATGCTTCCGAACTGAAACTGGACCTTGAAAACCTGTACAAGCAAAAAGAGACAGAGTCGGTCATTGGCATCCCAAAACACTGGTTTTACTACAAGACACGACAAAACCCGGACTCTTCGAGCTTCAGCAGGTGGATCCGCAAAAACTTCGGCGCACCGCCTGTGATCTATGACAAGCAACTTGCCGAACAGACCACCGGGGTGATGGAAAGATATCTTGGACAGCGTGGGTATCGCTCCTCGGAGGTGATCTTTGATGCGAAAACCCTCAACCGGGAAACGAGTGTCACCTACACTGCTGATCCGGGTCCAAGAATGGTGATCGACAAAATGGTTTTGTTCAGCAGGGATCCGGAGATCCAGGAGGTCCTGAATGAAACAGCCGACGAATCCTTTCTGAAGGACGGATCACCACTGGACATCCGCCTGTTCAACCTTGAACGCACCCGGATTTCGCGTACACTTCAAAACCGGGGTTATGCATTTTTTTATGAAAATTATATTTCAAATATCGAAATGGACACATCCGGGGCGGCGAACCGGGCAGTCATGGAGGTGCTGAACCCGACGGACAGCACGCGCCACCAGGTTTATCAAAATGGACATATCACTGTTTTCATTGACTACAGCCTGACGGATACCACAGCCACCATAGACACGGTCATCGACGGTGTCACATTCATCTCACCGGGCTTGCCCCTCCTCGTCCAGCCCCGCGTGATTCTCAGCCACATCTTTATCCGTCCAGGCGAGCAGTATTCAAAATCTTTGATCAACCAGACAACAAGGCAGCTGGGCAAGCTGGAGATCTACAAATTTGCCAGTATCAAACCTGTCATTGATACATCAAGGGCACACACGTTGAATTACCAGATCTATCTGACCCGCAATAAAAAAAGCAGCATCGGCGGAGACGGTGAGATCAACTATTCCACGATCGCGGCCGCACGGAGAAACCTCGTCGGCATTGCGGGAAATGTCAGTTACCGGCACAGGAACCTGTTCCGGGGAGCCGAAAACTTCTCCAGCTCTGTGGAGGGCGGTGCAGAGATCAACCTGACAAGACAAGTTGACTTCTTCAATTCCACCAATATCACTTTCACCAACGTCCTGGATATTCCGGGCTACATCGACCCGGTACGTTTCTATGACAGGCTGAGCAGCATCCGCATCGGGAAGAACAACATCCTGGGAAACAATTTCAACCGCTGGCTGAAGGAAGAAAGCTCATCAACCGTGACGGTGGGGCTCAGCTTTTTTGACCTGGTGAATTTCTACCGGTACTTCTCATTCAACTCTGCGATCGGCTACGATATCCAGCCAGAGCCAAACAAGCGCATCCAGATCAACCAGTTCGGATTCAACTATTTTAACCCGGAGATCCGCCAGCAGTTCCAGACAATCCTGGACAACAACCAGTTTCTTGCAGAAAGTTTCGGCAAGCAGCTCTTTACCGGTTTCCTGTTCAGGGACTACAGCTACACGCTTAACCGGCAGCCAAACAGGTCCGGCTGGGCATGGGGCATTAACCACGGGCTTGAAATATCAGGAGCCGAGATCCTGTTTGCAAACCAGATCTACAACCTGATTTCCAGCGATGATGTGGTCTTTCAGCTTGGGGGAAAACAGGACACGACCGAATTTTCACAATTCCTGAAATTTGAGCTTCAGTACACGATTCGAAAGGAATTCGGCCCGAACGCATCCCTTGCATTCAAATTTCACACCGGGCTGGCATTCCCTTACGGCCCCTATAGCAGGCAAGTGCCCTATGTCAAGCAATTCTTTGTCGGGGGGGCACTCAGTAACCGTGCCTGGATCATCCGCGAGCTGGGGCCGGGCGGTTATGAAGACCCCAACCCGGTGATCAATCCAAGAAACCCGTTCTACCAGTCGGGTGACATTTTACTTGACCTGTCATTGGAATACCGGTTCAAACTGTTTTGGCGATTCCATTCCGCCTTGTTTCTGGATGCAGCCAACGTCTGGACATTGAAAGAAGATCCCGAACGCCCGGATGCGAACTTCACAGGAAATTTTATCGACCAGATCGCACTCGGCTATGGGTTTGGATTCAGGATCGATTTCACGTATTTCTTCCTCCGGTTGGATTTTGGATACAAGCTCAGAAGCCCCTACCCGCTTGAGAACGGATCTCATTGGTATCCCGATGCGTTTAGCCAGTTCCCCCGAAATGGCAATCCGAATTTTGCCGTGAATTATCCATTCTGATCATCTCCCGATTTGCCTGCTCGGGAAATTTTATTTGGAATTTTGAAAAAATAATAGTTACATTTATTGCTGAGTATCAAAGGTATTAATGCTTTTCCCATGAAGCAGCTACTTGTTTCCTTGTTGATGCTCACCCTGAACATATCTTCCGTTACCTACGGACAGGTCAATTGCTGGCCTGTACCTATCCAGCCCTCAAACGATCCATTTACCGCTCCGACTGTTTGCCTTGAAGAAGTATGTTTCATCTCCAATGATAGCCAAAACATGGGCCACGCGGATTATTGCGGACCAGGCACCATGATCGAGAATCCACACTATCTTCGTTTCCAGGGGATTGGTGAGCCGGTTCACATCTATGTGGAAAGCATGGGATGTATTTTTGACAACCCGATTGAAATTGCGATCCTCGATGCAATCGAATGGAACAATGAAAACGTGATCGCCTGCCAGACCATCCAGGCCGGGACAGGCGATACGTTGACTTTTGCGAATGGAGTAGCCGGGGCAACCTACCTGCTGCTGATTGATGTTACCCCCCCTGACATGTGCAGTTTTTACATAGATGCCGTGGGTGGCGTAGCTTCGGCTCCATTAGCAGGCAATGTAACACAAATTTCCGGACCATCTGCCCTCTGCCCCGGGGATGATAGCCTGACACTCCACATTGAAGGGAACGTGACGAATGCAAACGGATATGTGTGGAATGCCTCATGGCAGGTATCCGAAATGATGACGACATCCCCCATGTTGCAGATCCCGGTGAGCGACCTTCCTGATGGCAACCAGTCCATTTGCGCATATGCAACCAATGTGTGCGATGTTTCTTCAACCGTATGTTTCAACTTTTCAGTGAACCCTGTATATGAAACGCACATAGATACCAGCCTGTGCAACGGGGAAACATTTACATACAATGGCGTCCTTTATGACGTGCACAACAGCTCAGGTACAGAATTCTATACCAATGCAGAAGGATGTGATTCGGTCGTCATCATTAGTGTACTGTATCCGGGACCGGACACCA
The DNA here is from genome assembly GCA_029976695.1 of Lewinellaceae bacterium. GTDB lineage: Bacteria > Bacteroidota > Bacteroidia > Chitinophagales > Saprospiraceae > JARQTN01. The sequence goes on along the minus strand of JARQTN010000069.1, from coordinate 2,591 downwards.
CCATGCTCACCGGCGGGTATTGCATTCAGGATTCATTTTCCCTCACTGTAAACGGCACGGTATATGATCAGTCTAATCCATCCGGTGAGGAAATCCTGGCAAATGCACTTGGATGTGACTCCATCGTAATGATCGACCTCGCATTCCATGCCGCTGGCATGTATTCAGACACGATCCAGCTCTGTTTCGGCGATACTCTTCCTGCGTTCGGCATACCCGTGTATCAGGACACATCATGGACAGATACACTCTTCAACGCCAGCCAGTTTGGTTGTGACAGCATGAATCAATTCACCTTGCTGGTTGCACCTGTCCAGGCAGAAACGATTGCAGCAGAGATCTGTGCAGGAGACAGCCTCCTGATCGGTGGGAATGTTTTCCGTACATCAGGCACCTACGAAGTGGCCCTGGCAGCAACAGACGGTTGCGACAGTATACTCACCATTGAACTGGCTGTCCTTCCTCCAACTTCCGACACGGTCAACCAGGCCATTTGCATGGGAGACAGCCTGTTCTTCATGGGTTCCATCCTCATGGACCCGGGGATGTACCACTTCTCCGCCGGTCAGGGCCAAAACGGCTGTGACAGTACGCTCATTGTTGAACTGGCTGTCATTCCTCCAACTTCCGATACGGTCCGCCAGGCCATTTGCATGGGAGACAGCCTGTTGTTCATGGATTCCATCCTCATGGACCCGGGAATCCACCACTTCTTTGCCGGTCAGGGCCAAAACGGCTGTGACAGCTTTGTGGTGGTTGCACTGGAAGCACAGGAAGGTCATGCGCACTACGAGGCATACCAGCTGTGCCCCGGCGACTCAATCATCATCGGCGATACGGTCCTCTCAGCGCCTGGATTGTATTCACTCGATGCCGGTCAGGCCGACAACGGCTGTGACAGTATTCTGACCCTGGAAATCACCACCCCTCCCCTGCTTGTCCCGGACACTGTTTTTATCGATCTCTGCCCGGGAGACTCAGTTACAATTTCAGTAGGCAATGAGGAAGTGATCATCGATTCAGAAGAAATTGTCCTGGATACGTCCATTGCGATCGGATTTCCGTGCGACTCAGCCCTGGTTTATCTGATCGTTTTTTCAGACACGATCATCCTTGACTCGGTGGAAATCACTCCTGATGACGGAACCGGATCAGGAAGGATCCTTCCGTTTATCAGCGCTCCGGAGATGGCATTTGAATGGAATACAGGTCACACAGGGCTGGCCATCGAAGGCCTTTCAGAGGGCACATATCAATTGACCATAACCGATATCAATGGTTGCAGCGACACATTTACATTCGAAGTCCCGCTGAGCACAGGAACACAAAATATTTGGCAAGGCTCCGCCCCCCTTTTGATCCAAAATCCGATTGAAAAAGGCGACCCGATCAGGATTCAACCTGACCCTTTAACCGGACAGGTTGATCTGATCCGCCTTTATGCATCAGACGGGAGACTTGTCATGGAATGGATCGGCCCGCGGGAAGCACCTTCAGGCACGGTCCGTTTGCTCTTGCCCGAAACAAGCCCTGGCGTGCATTTCTTGCAAATCAGGCAAAACACAACCTGGTCAATGCAAAAACTGGTCATCCTGTAATCCACAAATCTCATCCGGGTCTGTAAAAAAAATGTAAACACATCATTTCTTTTCCTATCTTGTCGATGCATAACGAATAACCCAGGAAGTACAACCCCAGGAGACTTTCCCGACTTATTGGTTTGCCGTAACATATTTATTTCATAACACTAAATTTATCTAAGATGAAAAAACTCTTGTTTGCAATTGCATTGTTCATTGCATTTCAGATCAATGCCCAGGATGACATGGATTATGTCATGTACAGCACGATCGAGCTGACACCCAAAGATGGCCACTACATGGAACTCATGGAAGGGCTGAAAGCCCACAATGCAAAGTATCATTCAGAAGGATGGGAATCCGTGAATGTGTGGAACATCGTATCCGGTCCGCGCTCCGGCAAATTGAACTGGGTGATGGGTCCTCATACCTGGACGCACCTGGACAAGGCCATGGAGGACGACCACCTGAAAGACTGGCTGAAACATGTCAGTGCGCATGCCGAAATGGGTGAATGGGGCTACTGGCGGCTGAACAGCGACCTGTCCTATATGCCGGAAAACTTCCAAACCAAATTGATGTTCATCCGCTTTTTCGACATTGAATCCCAAAAAGGGGACAATGCTGAACACCTGTTTAGCACCATCATCAGCACCTACAAGGAAAACAAGATGGATATGGGTCTCCAGGTATTCCAGAATGTTGCTGACGCCGGGGACGGCAAAGAGTGGGCAGTCATCTGGTACCATGACAGTTATGCCTCCATGGACAAGGACCGGAACTTCCGGGACAAGTACGAAAAGAAATACGGCGATGACTCTTGGGCCGAGTTTTTCGAAGGCTGGCGCGAAGCCACCGACTTTGAAGGCATCGAGATCCAGGAGCTCATGCCGGACCTCGGTGTGGCAGGCGGGGATAATTGATAATTGATAATGGATAATTGATAATTGAACATAGCTTGCCATGCAGCGTGTCATACAGCTGAGCGAAATGACTCTACTGCATGGCCAA
>JARQTN010000068.1:6941-7103 GCA_029976695.1 Lewinellaceae bacterium | reverse complement strand
ATGTTCATTTGTTCTGTTCCGGAATAACTGAATACGCGAATAACAGAATGCACGAACAATTGAACGAATTGCTACCGGTTCGAAGATTCTGTTGTTCAGTTATTCGCATGTTCATTTGTTCTGTTCCGGAATAACTGAATACGCGAATAACAGAATGCACGA
>JARQTN010000068.1:0-6841 GCA_029976695.1 Lewinellaceae bacterium | reverse complement strand
ACAATTGAACGAATTGCTACCGGTTCGAAGATTCTGTTGTTCAGTTACTCCGATGTTCAATGATTCGCATGTTCATTTGTTCTGTGATGAAAAAACCGAATCATCGATCAATTTTACACGTCCAGCATATCCAATTATCTTGCATTTGTCCATTTATTCTTGATTGAATATCAGTAGGCTTTATGATATTCATCATTAGGATCGCCCGTTGAATTGCAGAACTTAGATAGAGCATCAATGATTTAATATTCACCAAAACATTTTCCGATGATTATCCAGGATTCAAAGACAATTCAAGAAATACAACTGGAGTTCAATGCTCTGTTCCCGGGTTTGAAATTAGAATTCTACCGTTTTCCACACGCCCAGTTCAGTGGTTCGCTCAGGGACAATCAATATGCTCCCGAAATGCACCTGTATGAAATCAGGGAGCACCATAATGAGGGGGAGATTACGATTTCACCCGAAATGACTGTCGAGGAGCTGGAAAGCCTGTTTGAAGAGCTTTATGGACTGCATGTTCAGATATTCAGGAAGTCGAACAGGATCTGGTTGCAAACAAGCAAGACAGATTCCTGGACATTGGCTGAACAAAACAGGAAGGGGCTGCGGTCCAGCAAAGTAACGTCTTCAGGAGCCTGATGGCAAATGATCAATAAAATTCTTGTATTAACGGATTTTTCCGAATGCAGCATGCGTGCCCTCGCATGGGCCAGTATGTTTGCCAGGAAACTGTCTGTGCCCATCCACATCTACCACCGGATCGATATTTCTTATCCGGAGGAACTGGAAACGATTAGAGATCCGGGGCACCGAACGGATGTATCCAACCTGAAGCCAGAGGAAAAACTCAGGGCCATTGCGGGCATGAAATTACTTCATGGCCTGGAGGTGACGACATCCGCTTCACCTGGCAATTTTATTGAACAGGTGACTCAGTTGCAGCGTCAGAACGGATATGATTTTGTTGTGATGGGCACAAGGGGCATGCGTAAAGATGCAGACAAGCCGATGGGTTCTCATGCGGTAAAGGCTGTCCGCAAGCTTGAAACCCACATCCTGGTCGTGCCCGAAGAGGCCCAACCGGGCGAAACGATCAGGGAGGTCCTGTTTGCCTCTGCCCTCAATGAATCTGACCGGCCCGCGCTCAAATGGCTCATTCGATTGATCCAGACTTTTCATACGGAGGAAATGCATATCATGAGTGTGAATACAGGCAGCTATTTTACCCAGCCTACACTCCTGATGGAAGAAGCACTGGGTGAGTTTGTCAGCCTGGCAGCGGACATGGACCCGGAGATCCGGATCCGGTCACATTTTTACAAGGATAGTTCGGTACTGGACGGGATCGTTAGGTTTGGCAAGGAAGAGCAGGTCGACCTGATTGCCATGCCCAATGACGAGAAACATCCGCTGAAGCGCATCTTCTTCGGGAGTACAGTGGAAGCGCTGGTCCAGGTGTCCCATGCCCCGGTACTTTGCATTGACCTTCAATAAAACAGACTGAACCATGAAACATATCCTTTTTGCCACCGATTTTTCTGAAACCTCATCGCAGGCACTGGATTATTTACTGGCTTTTGTGCAGGAAAGGGAATTGCGCATTGACCTTGTCCATGTGTTTGATATTCCAATATCGATGTCCAGCAGCCAGTTCCCCCGAGCGGTTGAAGGGCTCATCACTGAGCGGGGTGATGCTGTGCGTGATGATATGCTTCAATTGCGAGACCGGATCCCGGATAGCCAGAGAGGGGAAATTCATGTGATCTATGGTGTTTTCCCGTCTAATGAGATCGTGGAATTGGCTGACCGGCTTTCTGTTGACCTCCTCGTGATGGGCATGCGTGAAAAGTACAGCCTTTTTGACCGGGTGATCGGAACTGTCACGGCCCAGACCATTTCGAAAAGCAGCATCCCGGTTTTGGTCATCCCCCATGGTGCTGAATTCAAGAGGATCAGGAAGATCATTTTCCCGACGATCATGGGTGTTGATGATGCATTTTCAGAACAGGAGGAAGAAGCATTATTCAAGTTGTTTGATTTTGCGCGATTTAGCGGCGATACCGAGGTTGATTTCCTGCACATCCAGACGAGCGGCAAAGACATGAAAGGGCAGATTGATGCCATTTTTGAGGATGTGCCTTTCAAGGGATTTCAATACACGCGGTCGTATGCCGAGCGTGTGGACCAGGGACTGCTCAAATACCTGGAGGAAGGAAGTGCCGACATGCTTGCATTCTACAAACCGCAACGGTCATTTTGGGAAAGGTTGTACCGGTCTTCGCTGACCCGGAAGCTGTTGTTTAACAGCAGCATTCCGATCCTGGTGTTTACCTGATATCCAAATTCCGATCCGGGTGTTACAGGTGTTCAGTGATTCGCTTGTGCGCATGTTCATTTGTGGACTTGTTTGCAGTCAAAATAAGCGAATAACCGCACAACTGAATATATGAACAATCGAATGGATCTGAAATCGGACCAGTAATCTGGATGAACGTTCGTGTCAATCCGCCAGGATGATAGTGGGGAGCTGGCTTTTCATCACCATCCGCTTCGTTACGCTTTTATGGAAGAGGTTTTCCATCAGGTTACGCTTGGTACGGGACAGGATCACAATATCAATCTTGTGCGTGTTTGTGTACTTTTCCAATTCATCAAAAACAGACTGGCCATAGAGGATCTCTTCAGTAAATTTGACTTCGTTCTGGATAAAGTGATTATGCTCGAACCAGTCTGACCCTGTGTCCTTGCCTTTCTGGCTCAATTTCTCGACATGCACAACATGCACTTCGGCATTGAACATGCTGGCCAGGTCATGGACAAACTTGTTGTTTTCGTGCGTAATGGAATCTTCATCAACTGCATACATGATCCTTCGGATCCCATTGAACCTGAATTTTGAGGGTACCATCAGGAGGGGCGCATGAATGTTGTTCACCAATTTGGCTAACAGGGAGCCGAAAGCCTGGGAAGATTTATCATTGAGGAAGGATTTTCCGAGGACAAGCAATTTGGTGGTTTTGTCAGAGCTGATCTCGGCGAGTGTTTCATCGAGGCGTCCTTTGAGGACCATATGATCCAGGAAACCAACCGTAAATTTCGAAGGATCCGGCAACGGTTGTTCATTCTGGAAATGGACAATCTTCACACCGGCCTTCATCGATTTTGCAATTTCCAGGGCATATTCCAGCGCATTTGAAGACGTCTTGTTGTAATTTTCCGGTATCACGATCTGTTTTTCCCCTGTAAATCCGGCATGCTGAAATAATCTATCCACGATCATGAGTGAGAATTCGCGGATCCTGGTGCCCGGAGTCAGCACATGGAGTTCGCTTCCGATCCTGACAGCAGGAACAGACTCGATATTTTCCCTGATAAACGCTTCAATGGACTGTTCCTCCTGGATGTCAACATCAATATCCGCATTCGCAGCATTGCTCAAAATCGTGTATTTGAGATACTCAAAATTCGAAGTTTGCGTACCATATAGTTTAATGCCGATCATATGATATGAGATTCCAGTCCTGGTTTTAAGCCCTGGCGGCTGAGTAATCTGAAAAGATCTTTTGTCGTAAAAATGCCAATCACCTGTTTCCCATCAACCACCGGGATGGCACGAAAATCACTTTTGGAGAAAATTGCCATGGCATCCCGGACCCTGGCCCCCGGAGGAAGTGTGACTGGTTTTGCTGTCATCAGGTCAAGCACTCTTGCTGTCCTGGTGATGTGCTGGTGGCGCTGTGGATTTGTCATTTCCACGCCGCGCTTGAAACAATTGAAATCGGTTTTTGAAAGGATCCCAACCAACATGCCGCCTTCAATGACCGGAATATGCCTGAACCGGTTGCTGCGGAATACTTCCTCAACCCTTTTCAGGTGCTCATCCGGTTCAAGGCAGATCGGATTCCTTGTCATCACGTTCGCTATGGGTTGGTTCAAATCCATTGATCCAGAATACATTTCAAAACACAAAATGTGTATCACCCAAATTTAGCGGAGCGGGCGTGTCAAGTGCATGACATCAATCAATCAATCCGTTGATATTGCTCAAGAGGTCATTTGATCAATTTTTCCAGCCGGGTTGGAGCAGGCTTCCTTGCTGGGGGGCGCTCTCGATCAGAAGTTTGATTGAAAACAGAGGCGATCATGTTGTGATACATTGGAATCACTTTGGCGGCATCAAAAATCCTTTGGATATTTAGGGGAGCAACGTGATATGCCTTTGATCGGAAAGGCGTACACTTAGTGGACAGGATTTTATGATGCAATTAATATCATACACAGATGAACGAAATAATTTGTCCCCATTGTAATAAGGCATTCAAAGTTGATGAGGCGGGATATGCTGACATCCTTAAGCAAGTGAGAGACCATCAGTTTAAGGAAGAACTGGATGCCAGGCTGGACATTGCTGAAAAGGAAAAGCAAATTGAAATTCAGTTGGCTGAGGAAAGGCTCAAAAATGCAATTTCTGAAGAGTTGGCAAAGAAGGACAAGGAAATTCTTGACCTCAAGGCAAGGAATGAACTTCAATTGACTCAGCAATTGGCACAAAAGGATTCCGAAATTGCTGATTTGAAAACGAAAATTCAAATTGCTGAAACTGAGGTTAAGCTCTCTGTATCAGAAGCAATAAAAGCAATAGAGAAGGAACGTGATGCACTTGCGCATGACCTGAAGAATAAGGAAACAGAAAAGCAATTGCTTGAGAAATCCCTGAATGAGAAGTTTGCATCAGCTCTGAGGACCAAGGATGACATCATTCGAATGAAAGATGAGGAAATCGCTCTCCGGAAGGATATGAAAATGAGGATGTCCACGAAAATGGTGGGCGAAACGCTTGAAAAACATTGTGAAACCGAGTTTAACAAACTGAGGGCTACCGCTTTTCAAAAAGCATATTTTGAAAAAGACAACGATTCAAGGACTGGCAGTAAAGGAGATTACATCTACCGTGAACTTGACGATATGGGAAATGAAGTTGTCTCGATTATGTTTGAAATGAAGAATGAAGGAGATGAGACTGCCACGAAGAAAAAAAATGAGGATTTCTTAAAGGAACTGGATAAGGACCGCAGAGAAAAGAACTGTGAGTACGCTGTTCTGGTATCCTTGCTGGAGGCTGATAATGAGCTATACAACCAGGGAATTGTGGACGTTTCGCATAAATTCGACAAAATGTATGTTGTTCGTCCGCAGTTCTTTATTCCCATCATCACACTGCTCAGGAATGCTGCTTTGAATTCGATGGAATACAAAGCAGAATTGAGCCGAATTAGAAGTCAGAACATAGACATCACAAATTTTGAGGAGAAAATAAACACCTTCAAAAAAGGGTTTGCCAGAAATTATGAATTAGCAAGCCGACAGTTCAAAACAGCAATAGATGAAATCGACAAAACAATTTCTCACCTGCATAAAACCAAAGAGGCCCTGCTTTCATCCGTGAACAATTTAAGATTAGCAAATAACAAGGCGGATGACCTCACGATTAAAAAGCTGACTTATGGAAATCCAACCATGAAGGCCAAATTTGATCAATTGAAAGAGGATAAATAAAAAATTCATCACACAAATCATTTCTTGAAAAACGGATAAACAAATCAACGCATCAACGCATCAATGAATTGACAATTCTCCTATCCTCCTTCTGCTCGTTGATGCGGGGGAAACTGGTATAGCCGCTTTCCCAGGTGCCAGTCTACCGTATGGAGAATTTTCATATGGGTAAATGTGAAATTTACTGCCCCAATAACCCGGATAAACCACAATCAGGGAATGAATGAAGGCGATTATTCGGGAGAAACCTGTGTGGGATGCACATGTGATCGTGTAGATCTTAAGTAAGGCATTTTTCGCAGACGCCGATCAGCAGGAACTCAGCCGAATCGACCTTCCGGTTGGGAATGGACGGGATTGCGATATCCAGATTCAGGCAAACTGTTTTTCCACAATTCCGGCACTTAAAATGAGGATGCAGATCAGCGTGATGCGAAGATGAACAACCGTTGCATTTGGCATACCAAGTCAAACCGTCATTGTCTGTAAAGGAGTGGATCATTCCTTCATCCTCCAATCGTTCCAGGATACGGTACACGGTTGTTTTATTCATCTTTTTCCGGAGGCGATCGACAAGATAAACTCCGGAATAAGCTTCTTCTCCCTGGTTAAATAACTGAATCAGGGTTTCGACCGACTTTGTTTTTCTTATGATCCCCATCACGCAAAATTAATGCAACTTTGATGCAATAACAACCCCGTTGTGGATATTTTCGACACTTTTTCAATTCAATAAGATGAACCAGTCCATGATCCAGATCTCAAATGTAACCAAATCGTTCAAGGGTGTGTCTGCGGTGCAAAATTTATCCCTGCATGTCCAGGAAGGAGAGATCCTCGGGCTATTGGGCGCAAACGGTGCTGGCTAGTCCACGACCATCAAACTGCTTTTAGGATTTCTCGTTCCTGACTCATGTATCGTGTAGATCAACCCTCTGATTGTGCTTTGAAAACAAAATAGAAGCGTAATACCATCGGATACATTCAGGAGAATGTTCATCTTTATCCCTGTTTATCGGACATTGAATATCTTGATTATTTCTGCTGGTTTAGTTGTTCAATAAACTCTTCAACCCAGGGATGAGGGGAATTCTCTGATAGGGACATACACCATATGTAAAACGCCAGTCATGATATATTTGCCTTCGTATATTTTTGACTGCACAGAAATCAATCTGACAATCAAATTTCAAAAAGGTGATAAAGAAAATATTGATCTGGGTTTTAGCTGTTTTCCTGGCTCTGGCCGCAATGATCTATCAAAGGAGTACAGGACCTACTT
>JARQTN010000067.1 GCA_029976695.1 Lewinellaceae bacterium | reverse complement strand
TACCAATCCGGACCAGACGGATACGGATGGTGACGGTTCAGGAGATGCATGTGACCCGGACGACGACAATGATGGGGTACCAGATGTCCAGGACAATTGTCCGCTGGTTTCCAATCCGGATCAGACGGATACGGATGGAGACAGTCTTGGAGATACATGCGATTCAGACGATGACAATGACGGGGTGCCAGATGTCCAGGATAACTGTCCGCTGGTTTCCAATTCGGATCAGACGGATACGGATGGTGACGGTTCAGGAGATGCATGCGATCCGGATGACGACAATGACGGGGTGCCAGATGTCCAGGATAACTGTCCGCTGGTTACCAATCCGGACCAGACGGATACGGATGGCGACGGTCTTGGAGATGCATGCGATCCGGATGACGACAATGACGGGGTAGCAGATGTCCAGGACAATTGTCCGCTGGTCTCCAATCCAAACCAGGCTGACACCGATGGTGATGGGATTGGTGATGCATGTGACCCGGATGATGATGGAGATGGAGTTTCAGATGTAAATGACAACTGCCCCGGGGCCTTCAATCCAGATCAAAGCGACAATGATTCTGATGGTCTCGGTGATGTCTGTGACCCGGATGACGACAATGACGGGGTGCCAGATGTCCAGGATAATTGCCCATTGAATTCCAATGCAGCTCAACTGGATTCAGACGGAGATGGTATGGGCGATGTATGTGATGGAGATGATGACAATGACGGGATTGACGATGCTCTGGATAATTGTCCGTTTACTTCAAATCCTGACCAGGCAGATACAGACGGTGATGGCATCGGTGATGCCTGTGAGGATGATACAGATGGCGATGGCATTCCGGATGAGAGCGACAACTGTTCCGGGACCCCAAATCCCGACCAGGCGGATACGGATGGTGATGGCATCGGTGATGCCTGTGAAGATGATACAGATGATGACGGGATTGAGGATGCGAATGATAATTGTATTTCAATCCCGAATGCTGACCAGCTCGACAGTGACAGTGACGGGTTGGGTGACGCGTGTGATCCGGATGATGACAATGACGGGGTACCCGATACAGACGACAACTGCCCATTTACAGTGAATCCCGAACAGGGCGATCTGGATGGTGACGGGTTGGGTGACGCGTGTGATCCGGATGATGATGGTGACGGGGTGGATGATGGACAGGATAACTGCCCACAGGTCCCGAATGGTGCCCAGTCAGATACCGATGGTGACGGGTTGGGCGATGCCTGTGATCCGGATGATGACGGTGACGGGGTGGATGATGCATTGGACAATTGTCCGCTCATAGCAAATCCGGGCCAGGAAGATTCGGATGGAGATGGCATTGGTGATGCCTGTGAAGATGATACGGATGGAGACGGGATCCCTGACATTGAAGATAACTGTCCGCTGATATCGAATCCCGACCAGGCAGATACAGATGGAGATGGAACAGGAAATGCCTGTGATCCGGACGATGACAGCGATGGTGTGCTGGATGAAGTGGACAACTGTCCCCTGGCACCAAATGCTGACCAGCTTGACAGCGACAGTGACGGGTTAGGTGATGTGTGCGATCCGGATGATGACAATGACGGGATTTTGGATGATACAGATAATTGTGTTCTCATCTCTAATCCTGACCAGGCAGATTCGGACCAGGATGGCCTGGGTGATGTGTGTGATCCGGATGATGACAATGACGGAGTCCCGGATGTCTCTGACAATTGCCCTGGCCTCGCCAATGCCAGTCAGCAGGATTCGGACGGAGATGGACAAGGCGACCTGTGTGATCCGGATGATGATAATGACGGGATAGAAGATGCCCTGGACAATTGTCCGTTGACCCCCAATCCGGACCAGGCAGATCTTGACGGAGACGGGATTGGCGATGCCTGTGAAGCTGACCAGGACGGAGACGGGATCATCGATGAGCAGGACAACTGTCCACAAATTGCAAATTCAGACCAGTCTGACAATGACAGCGATGGCCTGGGGGATGCGTGCGATCCGGATGATGACAATGATGGCATAGATGATACCCAGGACAATTGTCCATTGATCCCGAATCCGGACCAGGCAGATGTTGACAATGATGGGATCGGGAATGCGTGCGATCCGGATGATGATAACGACGGGATTCCTGATGAACTGGATAATTGTATCCTGACACCAAATCCTGACCAGGCGGACACGGATGGTGATGGAACTGGAGACGCCTGCGAAACGGACCAGGATGGTGATGGGATTCCTGACGATATCGACAACTGCCCGGAAAATGACAACCCGGGACAAGTCGATACTGACGGTGATGGCATGGGTGATGTGTGCGATCCGGATGATGACAATGATGGAATCCCGGATGAAACGGATAACTGCCCCTTACAGGAAAATGCGGACCAGGCAGACCTTGATGGTGATGGCATGGGAGACCTGTGTGACCCGGATGATGACAATGATGGTGTGGATGATGATGTGGACAACTGTCCTGACCTGAGTAATCCTGACCAGGCAGACAGTGATGGCGATGGTACCGGAGATGCTTGTGAATCCACCTCCACCAGCACGGTGGTTGTACCCGGGCTAAAGGTCTACCCGATCCCGGCCAGGGATCTGCTGACGATCGGAATAGATGGAGGGTTGTACGAAAACGTACGCCTCATTCTGCTGGATATCCAGGGAAAAGTACACCAACTCCTCCCGGTTGATATCCTCCAGGACCGTATCCAGGTGGATGTCGGGAACCTGCCTGCAGGCATCTACCAAATCCAGTTGCTGGATGCAGAGAAAAGGATTGGACAGGCACGTATCGTGATCATGGATTAAATCTCAATTCAGTGTATCCCACATGCAAACATAGTATCCCGCTCCGCTCAAAGAACGCAATAGCAGACTGCTGCAAGAAAGCCTTCTTCTTTGGGGTGTTTATCTGCTTGTTTCTTTTCTCCGCAATGGTTCAATCCCAGGACCTGGAGGAGATCGGAAAATCGACAAAGGTGAAGTTTTCCGGTGGCCTGAACATATCATCGCAATTTTACAATGTGAACGGCATCAATGCCCGCAGATCGCCTTTTTCCTGGGTGATCAATGGAAATCCGGTTCTGAGGATCGGGAAAATGAGCTTTCCGTTTTCATTTTCATTCAGGGATCAACGATTCGGATTTGGCACACCATTCAATAAATTTGGTGTCAGCCCCTATTATAAATGGGCCAGGGTGCATATTGGATGGAGATCCATGAACTTTTCCCCATACAGCATGTCAGGACGTTCTTTCTTAGGCTTTGGGGCAGAACTGAAGCCCGGGAAATTGCGGGCCTCCGGCTTTATTGGTACTATCCGGAACCCACTGGCACAGCGTGATACGATCGTGTACGGGGCTGCACTGATCCCGACGTATAAACGGCGGGCATACGGTTTTAAGCTGGGGTACGGGTCTTCACGAAACTATATCGATCTGATCTATTTCAAGGCAAAGGATGATGTCAATGCCCCTCCGGTCACCGATGAGGTGATCATTCCGGATATCGAACTGGACCCTGCAGAAAACCTGGTGCTGGGTACTTCATTCAGATTGACTCTGTTTCGGAAATTTATTTTCACCTCGAACCTGTCGGTCAGTGCCTATGCAGACAATTCAACCCATGAATCCATCAAACTGGCGAACGGGGTTTATCGATTCTTTGACAATTTCTTTGATCCCAACGTGTCCACACAAGTAAGTTTTGCAGGTGATGCGCATGCCCGGATAAACCTGAAAAAAGTACAGCTGGGGGTGCGGTACAGGCGGGTGGAGCCACATTTCAGGTCTTTGGGGATTACCTATATCCAGTCCGATGTCGAGAGTGTCACCACGACTGCAAGTATGCATATGCTCAAGCGCAGACTACGTTTTAACGGGCAGCTGGGCCTGGAGCGCACAAACCTCAGGAACTATGATTACGTGGGCCGAAGGCGTGTGATCGGGAGTATTCGTGCCCAGTTTGTACCGCAGCCTGAGATCATGGTGATGGGGCAGTACTCCAATTACCAGTATGAAACTCAGGATGGGCTGGTGGAACTGAATGATACACTTCGGTTTGTCAGTGTCACACAGAACAGCGGCCTCTTCTTTAATTACAATAAGCAGAAAGGCAAGATGCGATATGGGGTGAACTTCAATGCACAGCTCCAGTCCGTGAAAGACCAGAGCCCGATCGCCCGGCTGGGAAATGATATCCAAAGTCTTCTGGGCGGGCTATCCGTCAACCTTGAGTGGGAGTCTTTGCAATTGCGCCTGAGGCCTTCAGTACATTACTCCAGGTATTTATTGCCTCAACTGAAGCAGGAAAGATATGGATTCGGTTTGAATGTGCGCAAGGGTTTTTTAGATGACAAGCTGTCCCTCAGCCTTTATTCGAGATATGCCTACAATGATGTGAATGAGCGCAACAACGGGACGGTTTGGACCAGTCGGGCCAACATCGATTTTCGAATTACAGATGCCCATACCATTCAATTGAGCAGTACATGGATGAAAAGGAATTCGATCATCAGTCCTTCCTATGATGAATGGAGGTCAAGGGTCAGTTATGGAATGCGCTTTTAAAGAGTAAGGATGAAATACGTGTACACATTGGTCTTGCTTTTTTTCCTGGCTACAATCACCCGGGCCCAGCGCCCTGTTGAAGTGGTGCCTATGATCACGACCCCTTTTCCCAATGAATTTGATGAACTGCTGGAAGATTATACAAATTATACCTTCACGGTGATCAACTATACATTTTCGGACCAGGAGATCTATTTCCTTGCAGACCTGGTCGGGGATAACGGGATCACCTTCAGGACGAATCGTGATTACCGCCCTCCTGCACCCTATAGCCTGGGTTCCAGGCAGACCGCCTTCCTCACCGGGTTGGACCTCGAGGATTTGAATGAGGGCATCAGTGGATCTGATATCGATATTGAAGGAATGTCTCCCTTGCAGCTTGCACAGGGCGTCATCCCCGAAGGCAACTATCAGTTCTGTATCAATGCATTCGATTTTGCAACTGGTGAGCAACTCAGCTCAGGGTGCAGTTTTCCATTTTTCGTTGGCAGCGGGGATGTCCCGCGGATCATCACGCCGTTTGAAGAAGAAATCATCCCTGCGACAGAGATCCCGTCCTTTGTGATTACCTGGGAACCACCAACCTCTGATCCGGCCCAGGCAATGAATTATTCCTACGTGCTCAAGATCGTCGACATGACGGAATACGGGGACTCAGACATTGAGGAGGTTTTCCTCGATGGTGGCGTGGCGGTACACCTCGAGTATGAGCTCATGGGAACCAGCTATATCTACAACGGGGAGGGCGATGATCCACCCCTGATCTACGGTCACCAGTATGGCATTCGTGTACAGGCGATCGATCCGATGATGGCAATCGAGTTTGAAAATGCGGGATATAGTGAGATCCGCAGATTCTGGTATGGGGAAATGGGAGATGCGTTTACCAACTCCAATGAACCGGAGGAAAGCCAGCAGCAACAGGACCTCCCGGAGGATTGCTTCAGCAGGTGCAACCCGGCTGTGCCAGATACGATGCAGGCCATTACAGACCTGGGCATTGTCACTTCCCTGAAAATGGGTCATTTCATCATCGAGAACTATGACCTGACGGCTACAGGCAATACGTTCAGCGGCGAAGGTGAGATCGAGCTGAATTTCCTGAATGACCTGCGTGTCCGTGTTGCGATTACGAATATCCAGGTCAATGCGGATGGAGAGATCATGAGTGGCTATATCCGCGGAATCCAGGATGATGTCGGCAGCATCTCGGATTTCATGCAGCTTGTGCAGTTCGGACAGGCCGGCAGTGCAGTGGAGCTCGCAGACCAGGCCATACCTGCCGGCGTATCCGCACAAATCGGGAATTACCTGCGCGATGCACGTATGATTTCCGCCCTTGCGGGGATGGGTGAGGTTGGTCTTCCCATCGGTTTTACGGAGCAGCTCCAGGGGAATGAATTTACCCTGGGCATCACAGATCTGGTCCTCACGCCCCGGAGTGCAAAAGCAAGGCTGGTCGTGGGGACAAAGCTGTCCATGTTTGACGGGGACAACTGGGTGATGTTCGTCGCAGACAGCCTGTGTGTGCATCCGTCAGGTTTTGGGGGTGAATATGCCCTCTCACTTGGTGCTGATCTGGTTTTGCAGGGAGAAAGTGAAAATGCGTTTGAGCTTCATCTGAAGGGTGGTTTGTCCGGTGCAGACCAGGCGTGCGAGATGGTCATGAATTGTGATGGATTACAATCAGTCGACCTTGCGGGTGAATTGCTTTTTGCGCGCAATGTGATCGTTCCGGAAATGCCTGATGGTACGGTTGGAGAGGAAAAGGCAAAAGCATATTTCCAGGTGAGCCTGAACAGTACGGGCAGCCAGGCAGACGACGGACAACAGGAAGAAGATGATGCACCTCCAGCAGGAAGTGTGGACGGTACGCATTGGGTAGCCGGGCTGACCATGGACAGGTTCCAGGTTCCAGGCCTGAAGGGTTGGTCTTTTGAGATCACTGAGGCCTGGCTGGACATGAGCGAACTTCAGAACCCGGAAGAAATCGCATTCCCGGCAAATTATCATACGACCGACCAGACGTTTACGGGCGTCTGGATCCGAAACGCCCTGATCTCACCACCGAGAGGCATGTGTGAAGCAGACAGTACCTCGGTAGAGATCAGTGACCTGTTCATTGACCCGAACCTGTACTGTTCCGTGGATGCGTATAACTTGTTCCAGCTTGGCCAGGGAAATATCGGGGGCTGGGCATTCGGTATCGATCTCTTTCACCTTGATGTGTGGAACAACGAATTGCTCGAGGCCAGGATGGAGGGGGAGATCCATATGCCCTTGCTTGATACATCCTCATCGATCCTCTATACGGGTACGATCGGCCAGGGTGAGGGCGACAGCGATACACAGGGCGCTTCTCCCGGAGATGGTGATTATACCTATCATTTCAATATCGCATTCTCTGAAAATGTACAATACAGCTTCATGATCGCTGAAGGCCAGATCAACGATGATTCCTTCCTGGACATCCAGTTTGATCCGGATGATCCGGAAGGGAGTTTCGTACACGCGGTACTGCACGGAGAAATGACCGTGTCGACGGAATCCTTCTACCCCGAGGATCTTCCCGAATTGCCAGCAGATATTAACCTGCCGTCCATGGAATACAGTTTTGACTATCATTCCACTGACGGTTTCAATGAAGATGGAACCTATATCGGATTTGCCAGTCCGCAAAAACTCCTGGCAGGATTTCCGGTCAACCTGGATGCATTTGACGTGGGCGTTTCAATGACTGATGCCAATGAGGTTGCCGTTGATTTTGGCGTGCAGATCTCTCTGTCGGAAGGACAAACGGATCTCGCGGCGGGAGCATATTTCAGCCTTGTGTCCAACCTGACTACGACCTCCATGTTTGAGGAGATGACAAGTGCCGATGATGTGGGAGATGCCATTGGTGTCATGAAAACACTCAGGCTGGACCGTGTGGTGTTTGATTCCATTACCCTGGATATAGAGATGAGCAAGCTTGCGATCAATGGGAAAATCGCATTTTACAACAATCCGTTACCTGATGGTACAGGTCGTGACAAAGGGGTACGCGGGGATGTACAGGTCATGTTGCCCATCGACGGGATATCAGGCAGGCTGACCGCAATTTTTGGGAATATCGGGACCCCGGCACCGCAATACAGCGCAGATTACTTTCCCTACTGGTATGTGGAAGGGTTGATCACGTTTCCGGTCGGTATCCCGTTGGGGAGCACCGGCGTTGGCCTTTACGGGCTTGGTGGCGGTGTCGGCTACAACATGGTGCAGACCCAGGCACCTTCCATTGCGGGTGGTGAGATCACCGGTGAATCTGTCTTTGAACCTACCTACAATTCATTCAGGTTGAAGTTTACAGCTGTTTTTGGAACCGTTCCGAAGCCTGATGCATTCAATGCGGATATCTCGTTCATTGCCCAGTTTGTCGATGGCGGCCTGGATATGATCGGGATAGAAGGTGACGGGTATATTATGACACCGCTCAACGAGCGGAATGATCCCCAGATCTATGTCGGCCTCGACATCTACATGTACCTGGGTAATGAAAGCCGGGATTTCAGTATCGATGGGAACCTGGATGTGGCCATCAATGTAGCGGATGGCGTACTGGTCGGGAATATGAGCAATCCGGAAATACCAAACCAGATGGTCGATGCCACTTTCCACGCCAGCCCGGAAACCTTCTTCTTTTACATGGGCGAACCCGACATGAACGTGTATGATGATGACGATCCGCGGGGAAGTGCCATGCTCAACATTCCAGGGATCCTGCAGGCAGAAATGAAAACTTACATGATGGTTGGCCACGGCATTCCTACGGCGTTGCCTCCCTTGCCTCTTCCGATCCAGAATATCCTCAACAATCCGTCCGGCTCGCTTGGCGGGACGGCATCAGCGACGACGGCCCAGGGTGACCTGGGCGGGGTGGACTATGAGTCAGGGGCCGGCTTTGCGCATGGCAGCTACGTCAGCGTCACGTCGGACATTGATGCCCTGCTCCTGTATGCGACGTTGCGGGTATACCTCGGATACGATATGAATATCACGCAGCGGACCACCAACTGTGCCCAAACAGGTGACCTGATCGGGATCAATGGCTGGTATGCAGAAGGCCAGGCTTATGCAGGACTGACAGGGGGAATGGGTCTCGAACTGAAGTTGTTTGGCAGCGAAAGGCAATTTGAACTCTTCCAGCTTGCTGCGGCCATTGCCCTTTCAGGTGGAGGTCCAAACCCATTTTACTTTACGGGACGGGCGTCAGTGGCGTACAGCCTCCTTGGGGGGAAAATAAATGGAACTTCCACATTCAGCATGATGGTGGGTGAGCGATGTACCCCCATGCTGGATGATCCTTTTGCCGGGATCAATTTCTTCGAGATCATCGAACCGGAAGAGGGAGAGACGGATGTATTTGTCGGAACTGCATTGCACGCAAAATTCGCACTTCCCATGTCCGAGGTGATAACGATACCACAGCCCGTTGAAGATGCAGATGGTGTGATCGTGGACAATATCAATTTGCGATACAGGCCGGAAGTGACCTATTCATTGAAAAGGGCGAATTCCAGCCAGATCATCCAGTTGCAGGATCCGATGTGGACCGATGAGCACGCGCACGAGGAATTCTACATCCTCCCTGTGTCGGCCCTGGCTCCCAATCGCAATTATGACCTGACCATGTCGATCAAGGCATGGGACTACCAGGAAAACCGTTGGTTGCGCGTAGATGGTGCTACCTGGTCACAGGACACAGTAGTGCGGTTCAGGACCGGCCAGCTGCCCCCGGACCTGTATGACTGGGTAACGTACACCGTGCCTCTGCCCTATGAGCGATTTTTCCTCCAGGGTGAGTCGGGCAATGGCAGGATCTACTTCAGTACGTCAATTGATGAATCCTATTATTTTCCGCTTACCCAGGGAGATGCGGAGTATGCATACTATGTTCGATTCACGAACCTGGAAACGCAGAATGAGACAGAGGTGCCGTTCAGTTATTTTGAAAACACCTGGTCGGGTGACTATGGACTCAGTTTCCATATCCCTGAGCTGGAAAACAGTTCGATCTATGCCCTGCAGATCATCCGGAAAAGCCCCTTCGTCTTTCAGCAGATCGGCTCAGGCAGGCGGGATGTTCAGGAAGTTGAGATTGCACATCTCCGGCAAGATGAAGCATCCACACAGTTAAACCTCGTCAATGCCGCACCTGCACCGCCTGGCGAACAATTGGGGCCTGGTGAGTTCCTCTTGTATCATACGTATTTCCGGACGTCCAAGTTTGACCTGCTGCGGGAAAAACTCGATGCCGCAACAGTTTCATCTGTGGCCTATGGATCTGCAAATCCGGCCAATTTTGGCAGGAAGCTTGAAGTGACTCTTTCTTTGGCCGAAAAGTTTGAGCAGCGCGATTTCAATACATTCTCCCCCCCATCCTCTGCTTACCAGTTTATGGAATTCGAGCCCCGCGTCCGGATTCTGGACCTGTTCAACAAGCCGTACCACAACGACCATGCAGAGCCTCGCCTCGATGACTACAGGTCATACTATGTGAATGATGTACAGAACGGGATGTTCTTTTTCCCCTGGCCGGATGACCAGATGAAGATAGAGTGGGATGGCACCCCGATTTACCGGATCCCGAGAGCAAACATCCAGACGAGCCTGAGCAACCCGCTTTCCGAAGATGAGGTGAATGCACTGTGGCAAAGCTATATCTCGGGCTCCCAGGTCCTTTTCCCTGGCTCGATCTCATTCAGCGGGCCAATCACGGTTACCGATATCTTCACCGGGTCGACCTATTCATACGATCCCAATGCCTGCAAGATCGTGTATGATACACATTTCAAGGTCAGCAAGGACAGGAAGAAAGTCCTTGACTGGGCGACCAATTACCTGCAGACAATCTCACCCTATTCCTTTCAGCCATTCTCCTCATTGTTCAATTCAAATGAGCCTGCGTTCATTACCAGGAAGGACCAATTGAATGACGCAAACCTGAAATTGCAAAACCACCCCGGTGATTATGCACTGAAATTCAGCCGGAATATCAGTACAAAGCCGAACGAGGAGCTGTTCAATATTTTCACGATGTACAACCTTGATTTCAATACACCGACGATATCCGTGAGTGCTTCGGCAACGGCAACAGGGGTCCTTGCACCGAATAATGGATACAATCACTATCAATCATTTTCCAATGGATTTTTCAACTTTTCAAACAATTGATGCATGAAACCAAACAGGATAGCGATGGTTTTCGGATGCGTTTTTTCAGTATGGATGTTGAATGCCCAGGATACACTGCAGTTTTCGAATATGGACATGCCTGATACTGTCCATCGAATCGAGATGCTTGCCATGTACAGCGAAGGTGAAGTGCGGTTAAGGTGGGCACCGAATCATGCAGCTGACTGGTACGCACTGATCCTCAACGGTTACAGGGTGGAAAAATATGAAATGGATCGTGAGCACTACCGGGTCATTCCCGAAACCCGGCAGGATTTTGAGGTCAGGCCCTGGCCGGTGCAGGAATTCAAGCCATTTATGGAAACTGATGAAGCAGTGCTGCTTATGGCCGGGCAGTGTATGCATGGGGAATGGGAATCCATGCAGTCGGGTACATTGAACTTTGCTGCTCGCCAGGACGAACTGAACAACCGCTACGGCATTGCCATGTTTGCGGCCGACACGGATTGGGATGCCGCCCTCGCACTTGGGCTGGGATTTACAGACAAGGATGTAAAACATGGAGCGCAATACTTTTACAAGGTATTTCCGGCGGATACTTCAGTCCATGTCCTGAATGCATATACAAGCATCCTGACGGTGGATGGGCAGGTCCCGCCCCCGATCATTGAACGGGTGATCGAGCATGAAGGGACGGTAACTTTGCAATGGGACCGCCTGGCGCATGAAGCATATTATTCCGGCTACTATATTGAGCGCTCAGGAGACGGTAAAACGTTCAACCGACTGCTTGACCTTCCTTTTGTTGGCGGTGTCACCGAAGAATACCCAAGCCAGTTTTTTTCATTTACGGATACAGTGGAGAATTATACTCCATATACGTACAGGATCATCGGTATCACACCTTTTGCCACACTGTCTGCACCTTCTCCTTCGATGCGGGGGATGGGCAGGGACAAAACACCTGCCGGCAGGCCAGGGGATATCGATGTCACCTGTGATGCCACGACAGCCGAAGTCCTGATCAAATGGGAAGCACCTGTTGAAGCTGACCTCGAAGGATTCAGGGTGTTTCGATCAGGTCGTATTGACGGGTATTATGTGGATGTATCAACGGAAGACCTGGATGACAGAACGACCGCCTTCAGGGAGTTTGCAGCTGACCAGTGGACTCGACAGTATTACAAGGTCGCATCTGTTGATACTGCCGGCAACTTGAATTACACACTGCCATTTCTTGCTGCTTTCCGGGATACGGTTGCACCAGAAAAACCGGTTGGGCTGTCAGGGACGATCGATTCAACCGGCGTGGTGACATTGATCTGGAACAAGGGCACGGAAAAAGACTTGCGCGGGTATTTTGTCTATATGAGTAACCAGGCAGACCAGTTTTTCACAAACAAGGTGCAAAGGCCATGGACGGACACCATCTGGCGTGATACGATAACACTCAAGACCTTCACTGAAAAAATATACTACAAGATCTCTGCGGTTGATTTTCACTCGCATTTTTCAGCTTTTTCTGACATTGTGGAATTGGCCAAACCGGATACCCTCCCTCCATTCCCGCCGCACATTACAAAGTACAGGGTCGAAAAGGACCATATCAGGCTGGAGTATTCAGAAAGCAGGAGCAAGGACGTGGTCGCTCACGTATTGCGGAAAAGGATGGGGAGTGGGGAATGGACGGAAGTTCCTGATTTCGATATTGGGGATGTGGCCTACCTGGACAGGCAGGTTGAGCCTGGGAATTTATATGCCTATCAGCTTGTGGCGATCGATGATGCCGGCCTTGAATCCAGGCATGCTGATATTGTGCGTGTAAAGGCAGTTGACCTTTCATTACCTGACCCCCCGATGTTGACAAGTTGTATATGGAATGATGACGGGAGCATTACCATTGAGTGGACATTCGATCCTTCCAGGGCTACAACTTGCCTGGTATACCGGTCGGTGAATGATGGACCATTTACCACACGCGAAAGGGTCAGCGGAGCAAGTACTTTTACAGATAAACAAGTTCGCAAGGGACAGAAATATGTCTACCGGTTAAAGACACAATGGAAAGATGGAAGAAAATCAAGATTCAGTGAGCCGATTTCACCCAAGCTATAAGATGAGGAATTCAGGCAACAGGCTACATCACGTGCACATCCGATTTCTGCTGCTCTCATGTAGCATCCTTTTCCTGGCTTCCTGCGGAAGGGAGGCAATCGAGCCACTGGCTGAGCCACCTGCACCCTTCACGGAGAATACCTTCACGTATGACCTGGACCCGGGTGTCCTTGAGCCTGACTCCCTGGATCTCATGGATTTTATCGAACTGAGGGATGGCACAACGCTCGTTTTTCAGGATGTGTCCGCCTTTGCCGGTGATGTACAACCGGGTGATCTTATTTTCCTGCCACAGGCTACCGGCCAGTTCCACCTCACCAGAATGGCATTCAGGGTGACAGAGGTGGAAGCGGCAGGCGGTTTCATCGAAATTGAAACCGAAGAACCACTCCTGAAAGATATCTATGCACACTTTTACCTGGAAGTAAACAATGAGCGTGATATCCAGTTTCGTGACCCGGCCGTTGACTGGACTAACCTCGCTGATTCGACCATCAATGAATTGAAAATCCTTGACCTGACATTGATCAATATTGACGTTCCTGCAGGCCCGAACACCACAGTGACCTTCAAGCTCGGCAATCTCAACGCGAAAATGGATTTCCAGTACCGGTTTCAAACCGAATACGACGGGGCACAGAATGCATTGCTCAATTTTGAGATCGGATTGCGTAATATCATGATCAAGGATTTCGCGTTCACTTCCGAAATGGAGGTCAAGCGGTCCAATATGAGTTCACCGGAAGATGCGGCTGTTTCTTTCCTTGGACTGAGTGCAGGTGAGGTGCAAATGGTCCGGCTTCCGACGCCTATCCTTCAGGCTGTGGGCATACCACTTGTCCTGAATGTGGATTTCGCTGAAACGATTGAACTGGCACTGGCAGGCAAAGCGGTCCTGGAAACAAATTTTGGCACATTGCTTTTTACCGGGGATCCACTCGTGATCAGATATGATTTCTTCACCCTCGAGGATGCTGCCTGGACAGCTGTTTCATCAGCTTTCGGCATGCCATCCATTGGTGCGCTTGTCAGTCAGTTTGATAATATCCAGCTGGTTTCCTATCCGGATGATTTTACCATTTCCAATGCCACCTGCCCGGTGAAGTTCACTGTTGAAATGTCCGGGGTCGTCAAACCATCCCTTACCCTGGGCATATCCCTCAGTCCACCGGCCTATACCAGCGTGGCAATCGGGGCGTATACAGATATTTTCCTGGAAGCTGTAGGCAAAGTGACGACCGATATTTGCCTGGACAACAGCGGTGCGACATTTACCCCGGGCGCGTGCGTGGAAGTGAACTGGGGTCTGAAGTTGCCATATTTCATGGCCACGAAAGTGTCTGCAGGCCTCGATATCTTCAGTTATGAAGCATTCAAGATCGCGTTCCTTGGCGAAGTCAAGAATAATATCTTCAAGTATCCCGCGGATTGTAATCCCTTCGATTTTGTGGATCTCGTCAACGGTGTCGTGGAAGCCGGGTCATCCTGCGGGACGGACCAGCGGCCTTTTATCAATGTGACCGTGATCCCTCCTGAGCTCATTGCGCAAAATGAATTCTACCGGATGGTCCTGGATGGTCAGATCATCGATAACCTGCCATACCATATCCAAAATTCATTTTATCTCGATGAACATGGACTGGGAGCCACACCCCCGTTAACAGAACTCAATTATGAGATCGTTGATGTAACAACTGGCAAGAGGATCAGGCTGGGGAAAATCCTGACGGCCAACTGTTCGACAGAGGGATGCACCATCCTCATCGATGAGGACCTGCCTACATACGGACCAAAGGAGTATTGTGTATTTACGCCCAATCTCCCGGGATATACGCGTCAATGGATCCGCGACAATATGTTCTATACATCCAGGCCCTCTGGTTTTGACCCTTTTGAGGATGGCCGGTGCTATGATGATGTCGGGGACAATTGTGTTGATTTTGGCAGGTTATACACCTGGCATGCGGCCAACGGTCCGCGGAGGAACACAGCAGCTCCGTTTTGGGAAGGGACGGATATCTGCCCGATCGGATATCATGTACCCAGCAAGGAGGAATGGGAAGAGCTGATCAATGCGGCAGGAGGGCAGGGGGCAAATGCTGTCCTCAGTCATGAAAGCTGGCCGGGGTTATTCGATATTGACCGAAACCTGTCCGGTTTCTCAGCGTATCCATTTGGATTCTTTGTGCCTGGCAGCAATGCCGGACAGTCAGGTTTCCAGGGCCTTGGCAATGATGCCTACTTCTGGACAAGCACCGAGATCGTGGGTATTACCGGTACGCGCGAAGCCGCCTGGGCAGTGCATATGACGAAGGAAGGAGGCGTCGAAATCGTCCCGGCGGTAAAGACCCTCGGGATGTCCTGCCGATGCATCAGGGATAATTGAGCGCATCCGTCAACTAAACCGGATTTGATTTGACTGGCATTTCTTATTTTAGGCATTCAACGAATTGAATTGAAATGTACTTTTATGTCTTCCTGATCGCGATGCTGGCCGGGGCCGATCAATTCCAGTTTGACGGCCTGGCAAAGAATCAAACCCGCACATTCTATATCGGCACCTATACTGATGACGGCGCAAAAGGGATCTATCGCTGTCATCTGACGCGGGAAGGCAACCTCCAAGGCCTGAAACTGGTTGCAGAAACCACCAATCCTTCCTATCTCGCCATGAGCGGAGATGGAAAATACCTTGTTTCAACGGTGGAGGTCAACGAGGAAGAAACAGGCGGCTACATCGAGTCCTGGCTGATCCACCCTGACAGCCTTGAATTCCTTTCGCGTCGCACCTCCGGCGGCGGGCACCCCTGTTATGTGGCAGTCAATGAAGAAGGATATGTCTTGACGGCAAACTATACCGGCGGGACGGTCGGCCTGCATCAACTGGGAAAGGATGGGGAATTATCTGAGATCATGGATGCCTGGCAACATGTTGGCTCCGGACCACACCCAAGACAAGACGGTCCCCACGCGCATACCTGCAGGTTCTGGCCGGGAAAGGACCTGGTCGTCACGGCGGACCTGGGGACAAATGACCTCTGGTTTATGCAAATCGATCAAAAGGCAGACAAGCTCATTCCTTCAGACCCGGAGAAACTGGCCATGGCTCCCGGGGCTGGCCCCCGCCATGTGGCCTTCCACCCGAACGGGAACTGGATCTATGCCATCAATGAGCTGAACAGTACCGTCACACAGGTGATCCGGACGGAACAGGGGTATCACACGGGTCAGTCCGTTTCCACCCTGCCGGCAGGTTTCAGCGGGGATAACTATTGCGCCGATATCCATCTTTCTTCGGACGGGAAATTCCTCTACGGCTCAAACAGGGGGCACCATTCTATTGTGACATACAGGATCGATCCTGAATCAGGGAACCTGGAAACAATCGGTTTTACCCCTGTGAGAGGGGACTGGCCACGCAATTTTACATTGTCACCGGACGAAAACCACCTGCTTGTTGCCAACAGGCGATCCGGCAATATTGTCGTGTTCCAAAGGAACACGGAAACCGGCACCCTGACCTATCTCAGGGAAATTGAGTTGCCGGGCCCGGTCTGTATCCTTTTCGCTGAATAGATTCGGGTTAATCTACATTCACCAATCTGAAGATTGGTGTTTTTGGTGCTAATCGTGGCTGTGGTCCCCATGGTCATGGCTGTGGTCGCCATGGTCATGTCCCGCCGAATTGTGGTCCTCATTCAGCACGTAGTCCATGCCGCAGACCGGGCATTCACCTGGTTCCTCGCTTCCGCTGCCCTCGCAATGCATCGGGCAGATGTACTTTGATGTGTACTCCTTGCCTTGCTGGTCTGCTTCGTTGTGGCTGTGCTTGTGGCCGCAGGATGCCAATGCCATCGACATGATCAATGCGAATGAAAAGAAAATCAGGATCCTTGATTTCATTTCCTGTTTTATTTATTTAATTGCCAAAGATAGAAAGAGAATTACGAATGACGAATTACGAAAAGGTTACGGGTTTAAGGTTGCGGGTTTCGAGTTCGTGTTAAAACCTGCAACCATGAACAATGAACCCGAAACGCGGAACCCAAAACGCGGAACGCTCAAGCTATCCCCGGAGCCTGAGACTGTTGGTAATCACCGAAACAGAGCTGAAGCTCATCGCCAGTGCCGCCAGCATGGGACTGAGGAGGACACCAAAGAATGGAAAAAGCACCCCTGCAGCAATCGGTACGCCGATCATGTTGTAGACGAATGCGAAGAACAGGTTCTGCTTGATATTTTTCACGACCTCCGTGCTGAGTTTGCGGGCGCGGACGATCCCGTCGAGCTCACCTTTGACCAGGGTGATGGCCGCACTTTCGATCGCGACATCCGTGCCGGTACCCATTGCGATGCCGACATCTGCCTGGGCGAGGGCAGGCGCATCGTTGATGCCGTCACCAGCCATAGCGACTTTTTTGCCGCTGTTTTGCAGTTCGATCACTTTCTGGTATTTCTCTTCCGGGAGCAGGCCGGCAATGAAGCCATCCAGGTGCAGTTCGTTGGCAACTGCCCTGGCCGTTTTGACATTATCACCTGTCATCATGATCACATGCAGCCCTTGAGCTTGAAGGTGGGAAATCGCCTCAGCGGATTTTTCCTTGATGGCATCCCTGAGCGACAGGAGCCCTGCATACTGGCTGTCAATCCCGACATGGATCACGGTTTCGCCCGATTCCTGGAGCTGTTCGGCTTTTTCAATCCCTTCAGGCGGGATATGGATGTGTTCAGCATCCATCATTTTATCATTGCCGGCCACGACAGATTTGCCGGATACATGCCCCATCGCACCCTTCCCACTGACGGACTGAAAATGCTGTACATCACGGATTGTGATTCCACGCTGTTTGGCGCCGGATACCACTGCATGGGCCAGCGGGTGTTCGCTGGAATTCTCGAGGGATGCGACCAGCGCCAGGAATGCATTCTCATCATCATTTCCGTGGGTCCAGATGACATTGAGGGAAGGTTTTCCCTCCGTGATGGTTCCGGTCTTGTCGATGACTAGCGTATCTACCTTGCCCATTTCTTCAATGGCACGCGCATCTTTAACCAGTACGCCCTGTTTGGCACCCCGCCCGGTCCCGACCATGATCGACATGGGTGTAGCCAACCCAAGTGCACAGGGGCAGGCGATGATCAGCACACTGACGGCAGCTGTAAATGCATAAACCAGCCTTGGATCAGGCCCATAGACAGCCCAGAAGATGAATGAGAGGATGGCAATGATCACCACGATCGGCACGAAGTAGCGTGAAACACGGTCAGCCAGGTTCTGGATCGGCGCTTTCGTCCGGCTGGCCTTCTGGACCATTTCGATGATCTGGGAAAGCAAGGTGTCCTTTCCGATTTTTTCAGCGCGCATCCTGAAACTCCCGGTCCCGTTGATGGTGCCTGCAATGACCTCGTGGCCCGGGGTTTTATTGACAGGCATCGGTTCGCCGGTCACCATCGACTCATCAATCGAAGATATGCCCTCCGTGATCGTGCCGTCCACCGGGATCTTGCCGCCCGGTTTGACCACGAGGATATCCTTCAGCCTGACCTGGTCCACCGGGATCTCGATTTCCTTCCCATCGCGGATGGCGATCGTCTTGTCCGGCATCAGCCCGATCAATTCCCTGATCGCCTGGTTGGTCCGGCTCCGCGCGCGCAGTTCAAGCACCTGGCCCAGCAGGATGAGCGTAAGGATGACCACGGATGCTTCAAAATACAGGTGCACATTCCCTTCTTCCGTGCGGAACTGGGCGGGGAAAATGTCCGGGAAAAGGAGGCCCACCACGCTGAACAGGAAAGCGGACCCCGCTCCCAGCGTGATCAGCGTCCACATGTTGGGTGACCGGTACCTGATCGACTTGTATCCTTTTACGAAAAAGGGCCAGCTCGTGTAGAAAACCACGGGCAATGAAAGCAGCAGCTGGACCCAACCCCAGGTCCTCTCGCTGGCAATCTGTTGAAAGGGAAGGCCGATCATGCCTCCCATCGAGATCAGGAAGACGGGCAGGGCAAAAGCGACAGAGATCCAGAATTTGCGGCGCATAACCGTGTAGGCTTTTTCCTCTGCCGGGTCTGCGTCAATACTTGCTTTTTCCGGAACCAGGTGCATGCCGCAAACAGGGCAGTCTCCCGGCTCGTCGTATTTCTTTTCGCCTTCACAGAGCATCGGGCAATACCACTTTCCGGTGGCTACCTGATGTGCGGCATCTTCATCGTTTTCCTTGTGTCCGCGTCCATGGTCATGTCCTTCATGAGCCGATCCGTTCGTGATGATGGTGTAATTCCCAACCGTTGCAAGGGCTTTATTCAACCGGTCAACCGGGATATGTCTATCCATCTGGATGTCGGCAGATGGTGGGTCAAGGGATACCTCGACTTCTGAAATCCCTTCAATATCCTCAAGGGATTTCTTTACCGACTTGATGCAATGCTGGCAGTGCATCCCGCTGATTTCGTATGTGTGTTTCATGACAGTCTAGATTCCACGCTCGGCAAAGATCTGATATTCCACACTAACGCCATAAAAACGGATTTTCTTGTTTGCCGAGCTCCCGGACAGGTTCCAGTCCACCTGGAGAAAATACATATTGGATGCATTGTCGATGACCACCTGATTCGGGGGGACACCAATATCTTCACTTATCATTTCTGTATTGGAAACCAGTGCAGTTGTAGAAAACATTCCTGAAGCTGCCGTGTCCGGTATCACACTCCCTGTTTTTGAGATGACTTTAAGTTGAACAAAACTATCAAAGATGAGTTCGGATTCGGAATTGTCATAATAGTATACGGTCATAGAACGAATGATCGCGCTGTCGGGGAGGTTGAGCGGGGCGAGCACGACGACCGAGTCCGGGCCAGCCGTAAACAGGTATCTGTAGTTGTTTTGCCTGATCCACGGATCTACCGTAAACGGACCCTGCACGTCAAAATCCAGTGCCGAGACATGATGCGTATTGATTTGCCCATTCCCATGACGAAACCCTTCATTGGTTTCTATTTTGCCGGTAGAGAAAATACGCCCTCCGAGGACGTCGAGGTCCTGATTCACATTCAGTCCGCTGTCCACGGTGACAAAACCGCTGAAATATCCATTTTCCAGCTCCAGATCATCATTCAATACGAGATGATTCAGGATGACTGAATCTGCTGTCAGATTCTCCTCTACCACGATGTTTTTTGCCGAAAGGCCAAGGTTGAACAGGCCTTCGTCCGCCGTGATCATGTTAAAGTCGCCCTGGTTTGAGGTGACTTGCGAAATGAAATTTGCATTGATCGCGGAGAAATTGCCAAGGATATTACCCTGGATGGCTGTTATGCCCCCGGAAAAAAAAGCGTTCGATCCGTTCAACTGTCCGCTGAGAATGCTTTCATCCTGTACGAACAATATATCTGACAGGACCTGTTTTGCAAATAATGTACTGTCTGTCGAAATCGGACCATTGACCTCAAGCTGTGCTGTTGGTGACAGTACCCCGATCCCGACCCTGCCCACTGAATCAATGACGAGGCGGTTTCGGTTTGCCGTTTTATCCTGGATGATCAGTTTTCCATTCAGGGAATCCTGTACATTCGAGATGTTTTTCAGTACATAATTCCGTCCGCCGGCCATCCGGTTTTGCAAGTTCAGGCTGATCACCCGGGTGCTGTCACTGCCTTCAATCCGGAAACCACCCTGCACCACTTCGCGTGTACGAAGATGGAGGTCTGTTTGAGGCTGGTTCGTGTTGATCCCGATTTTCTGGGCATGTGTCACGCAGGTCAAAATGGCAAAAATCAGGTTGAGGAAGAATGTTTTTCTTTGCATGTGATTTGATGATACGTTCATGTGATACAGAGTTGATATATCCAGGAAGGAATACGTTAACCGGTAAATTGAAGATGACGCACAAATAGTGCTGAAAATAAACCTCTTCCGCGAACATGAGAAACGATCAAGATTTTCACGTAGAAAAATATGCTGACCTCCTGGATACAAAATTCAGGATTCCCGGCACTCGTATCAGTTTTGGGATCGATTTCCTGATTGGCCTGATTCCCGGATTGGGGGATATCGTCGGGCTTGTCTTATCCAGCATCCTGCTATTTTTAATGGTTGTCCGCGGGGCCAGCGGCAGGGCCCTTGCACTCATGATCCTGAATGTGTGCGTGGATGCGATCTTTGGCTCCATCCCGGTCATCGGAGACATCTTCGATCTTTTTTTCAAGGCAAATAAAAGGAACCTGGACCTGTACCAGGCACATTTTGATGAGGGGGCACACCAGGGGAGTGCATGGCCGGTGGTGGTCGGTGTGCTGTTCGTTCTCTGTGCTGTTTTCATCGGCATCGTCTGGCTGGTGATCTGGTTGTTCGGGGAAGCCAGGGAGGCGGTGTTTGGGTAGCTGGTGGGGAAGAAGAAAGGGACAAGAAACAATTACTGAAGTAACAAGGAAACTTCAAGTTCCATGGACCAATTTCCAAATGGAGTCCATTTTTCGGCTCCGCACTCCTGCGTCGTGCTTCGCTCAAAATGACAAAATACAGTTTCATTGGACAGCCGGGATAGCGCGGATTTTTATATCGGCGTTACTGAAAAAGTCACAGTCCATCATGCAATTCATGGCTATCACAGTTCAAGACAAATGATCGAAATGGCGGGACTAAAGTCCAGAAAAAGAGGGCCTTGAATCCGTTGGCTGAAGCCAACGGCAATCTACTGACGACTCCCAAAGGTCGTATCAGCATCCCACTGACAAAGCACAGCTTGTTAGCATCACACTTATAATGTCCTGCTATCGTATCAGCATTTAAGGTGGCTGCCATCGTCACTCAGTTTAATGCCAATGTCAAATGGCCTGAGCTTATTCCGTGGTGCTGATCAGCAGCGAAACAGAGGGATGTTTGCCCGGCGCAGTCACGGCATTCATCACCTCGAAAGAGAGTTCAATCTCCTCCAGGTCATCAAGCACCTTGACCTCAAGCTCCTTTTTGCCTTTGGGCGGCAGGATGACGATGTCCCCGTCCATCCTGAAGGTATAGGCAGACTGGTTGGCCAGGATGAGCAGGGCATTGCTTTCATTATGCAGGGTGACGGTCAGGACGGTGGAAGTGCCGATATAGCCATCCTGCGATACAGAGATGCAGGCCTGCAGAAGCGGTGCCAGATGCGCTTCGCGTCCAATCAGCATATCCTTGTAATAGACAACCGTACGTTTGTCAAACAACGCTTCCTTCACAGCCTGCTCGGTCCTTTCCTCGACAAATACAAGCGTGATGGGGCGGTGTCCTCCTTCATGCACATGGTATTGCCAGTCGACAAGGCCGTGAATATCCGATGTGCCCATGATGGTCAGGTCATGATCCAGGGCGATTTGCAGGGCTTCGTCTGAATAAGTCAGGTCATTGACGACCTCTATGCCATGCAGCAAGTCATTTCGGATCAGTTCTTCATGCAATGGCTGCATTGTGGCGACTGCATCTTTCGAATCGCGGAACCAGTCCGGATGGTTCCAGAACAGAAAGGCACCCTGATTCCGCGCTTCCCTGAAAGCCACCATGGAATCCCGCACATTCAATTTGTTCACATCCTCGATAAACAGGGCATTCGTGTGCCCGGGCGGGTAGCCCCTCGTGATTTCCGCACCTCTGATCACCATCAGGTCATATGGTTTTGCATACCGGATGGCGAGTTCATCGGAACGATTGAAGTCCACCGGTGGAATATCCGCACGATGGGGCAGGTATTCGATATGGTCCGTCATCGAAATGACGTCGATGCTGTCCCGGACAGCTTCCTGGACGCGGATATCCGGCCAGACTGAACCATCTGAAAATACAGTATGCTGGTGCAGGTCCGTGCTCAACGTCAGGTAACCCGGCACGTCCGGAAAATCAATGATCCTGGAGTGGGTATGTTGTGCTTGAGCAGCGGAGACAATGAGAAAGGAGAAAATAATCAGGGACACACGGAAGTTCATGAATGCATTTTTCCGGCAAGATATCCAATTCCCGGTACTTGGCCAGCGGGACCCGAAAAAGTGATCTTTTCTTTACATGGCAGTACCTGCAATATCTGCTAAAATCCAGGTTCGGGGATGTTTCCTTCCCCAATCAGAAATGGCACCCAGACCAGGAGGACCTGGTCCACCCGGACATCGGTCCGCCGCGGCTTCACCTCGAATGTGGAGAGTGCATCCGCTTCTTCGGCCCACTGATTCCGGACCGCCTCCAGTTTCTCGTGCATTTCACTTTCAAGTTTTCGATAATCCTCGCCAAGGTCCTCCAGGCGCAGTCTGGCTGATTCCACCCGCTGGGCGGCCTTCCGGCGCATCCGGCTTTTGGTGGCTGCTGAACTCAAGGACCTGCGCCGGCCCTTAAACACAGAAAAGATGGTCTCGGCCACACCGAGCATCTCTGCCGTTCTCCGGTCGCTCAGCTCGGCAGTTTGCTCGTCATATTTCAGCTGTTCGCGCAGGATCCGGTCATTCAGCCTGTCCAGTTTATCCTCGTATTTTTCCCGGAGGATGTCAATCTCCTCATCCCGTTTTTCTCGCAAGGCCTGGTTGATGCGCATGCGGAATGCTTCGAGGCTCTCGCCGTCTTCCTGGAAGAGTGCTAACTTTTCATGCTCATATGTTTTATAGGCCTTGTTCTGGTAAAGGAAATCAGAAAAGTCTTTTTCAACCGATTTAAAATCCTTCTGTGTATTGAAGGTGCCGGGCAATTCGTCATACCGGACCATGTTTGCTCCTGAAGCATCTGGTGCATCTGTCAGACGTTTTGCATATCCAGGCAGCGGGGTGGCAGCATGCCAGTCGACACGGCCGAACGCATCGGGTGGTTCGAAGAGCAGGGAGACATCTTCCACCCGGTCGATGTTCCTTTTGGCATTGTAAAACCGGACTTTGCCGATCGCAAGCCCCCGGGGTACGTATCGGATTGATGAGATTTCACCTGCCTCCTCCCCGGTGCGCAGGAACTTCTGCTGGATGGACGGATCGATTGCCGGACGGGCATGGCTGCCTGCACCCTCTTTGCCGGAGGCCTGCCTGACAGTTGTTTCCTTTGTAGCACGAGGCGTTGGCTCCAGTGCTTTTCGTGCATCCATGAGTTGTTTTACCTGCGGGCGGGTGAGCGGCCCCCTGAGGAAAGAGATCGCCCAGCGGGTATGCATCAGCACAGGTTCGTCACTGTGTACATTGTGGAGCAGGAATACGCGGGAATCCAGGGATGAGATCAGTGCATCGAAATCCATGTCCGATGAAGTTCCCGCCTCCTCAATGGCTCCTTTCAAGCCGTCAAGAACACGCATCTTGTCGCGCTCCGTCTGCATTTTTCCAATGAACCAGGTGCCTGCATTGGAAAGCCCCTTGTAATCGATATCTACCGGGTTTTGTGTGACGAGGATGGCGCCAAGGCCATAAGCCCGGGCCTGTTTCAGGATAGTGAGCAGAGGCTTTTTCGAAGCCGGGTTGGCTGTTGGCGGAAAATACCCGAAGATCTCGTCGAAATAGAGGAGGCTCCGGAGGCTTGTCGTGCCAGATTGCCGCCGCATCCAGGCAATCAGTGAGTTGAGAAGGAGCGTAACGAAAAACATGCGCTCGCTCTCTGAAAGGTGGGCAATGTAAAAGATACTGTGTCTGGCTTGGCCTTCCGCCGTAAAGTAGAGTTTGTCAATATCCAGCGGTTCTCCCTGGAGCCAGTAGCTGAATTGTGGGGAGGCAACCAGGGTGTTGAATTCCATGGCCAGTTTGAAGCGGTCATCGGGCGCAAAGAAGGTGTCGAGGTCAAAGACCCCCAGTTTTTTCATGGGCGGGTTCTGGATGCCCAGGATGATCTTTGCCAGGTCCAGCCCTTCGCCCTTTCTCCAGTGGTGCTCGAAGAGGTGCGACAGCAGGATTCCTTCCTTGCTCCGGGACGGATCATCTTTCCGGTTGATCATGCCCAGCAGCGCGGCAACGATTCCCTGTATGCGTTCTCTCAGCATTTCTGCGTCGGAATCGAAATCGACTCCCGGAGCCTCAAATGACCCCAGGATGTTGACCGGGATCCCCGCGTCCGATCCTGGTGTGAAGATGGTATAGTCAACGGATTCCTGCAGTAGTTTTATCCGCGATGTGCCGATCCCCCAGCCTGCAAGTCCCTCTTTCCATTTTTTTGCTGTGGCCCCGGCATAGGCTTCCGGGCTCATCCCCTTGCGGAGTGCATCATCCGGGTTGATCCAGGGGGCAAATTCCTCCGGGGTAAGGCCTTCAAACTGGAGGAGCAGGTTGGTCATGTCGCCTTTCGGGTCGATGATCAGGGCCGGCACCCGGTCGATAGCAGCCTCTTCCAGGAGCCCGATGCACAAACCGGTCTTCCCGCTGCCTGTCATGCCGACACAGACGGCGTGGGTAGTCAGGTCGCGGGCATCGTAGTTGACGGATTCTTCAGTTGTTTTGCCATTTGCATATTCAGCACCGAGGTAGAATGAACCGATCTTTTCCGGCGGTAATGTGATCATGTGCGTGGGTTTTGTGTAATGGCAAATTAATGAAATATTCGGCATGCACGAAAGGTGAGTTGTGCCTGAACTGGCCCGCTTTCAGGGCTTATTGGCTCACAAGCGTTACCCGTGCAGAAAAAATATTGAAAAAAATTAGGGGTTTTGAAAACATTATTTTGGAACGTACGTTCTAAAACCATTCTTCCTATTTTGGAACATTCATTCTAAAACTAAAAAATCATGAAAAACCTGAATGGAAAAGTAGCAGTCATTACCGGTGCAACAAGCGGTATGGGATTGGAAACGGCGAAGTCATTACTGGCACAGGGGGCCAGGGTCGTCCTGACCGGGAGGTCGAAAGAAAAGCTGGAAAAACTGGAGGGCCAGCTGGAAGGGGAGTATTTGCTCGTCCAGGCGGATGCAGCCAGCACAGCGGACAGTAAAAAGCTTGTTGAAAAGACAGTCGAGGCATTTGGAAAGATCGATATCCTCTTTCTGAATGCCGGCATCTTTGAAGCATTGCCCATTGGTTCGCTGACCGAGGATTCCTACCAGCGCATTTTTGATATCAATGTAAAAGGGCCGATCTTCATGGTCAATGAGGCAGTTCATGCGCTCAATGAAGGTGCCTCTGTAATTTTCAACACAAGCGTGACCAATATGAAGGGGATGCCGGGGGTAAGTGTGTACGGCGGGAGCAAAGCCGCAGTGCGCAGCGTGGTCCGGACCCTTGCAGCAGAACTCGCGCCCCGTGGTATCCGGGTCAATGCCATCAGCCCTGGGCCGATCGACACACCGATCTGGACGAAAACGAACATGGAAGCAGAGCAAATCCAGGGGTTTGCCGCCGGGGTTTCCCAACAGGTTCCCCTGGGGCGTTTTGGGCAGTCACGCGAAATTGCAGATGTCGTCACGTTCATTGCTTCGGATGCGGCATCCTTCATTACCGGGGTGGAGATCCCGGTTGATGGCGGGATGGCACAAGTTTAAGCAGGTCTGCAAGACAGCATGAACAAACCGAACCCGACCGGGCTTCGGTTTGTTCTATTTGGTGTAATTTCACAACACAATAGATCATGGGCAGGCCAAGAACATTTGATGAATCGGAGATCCTCGAAAAGGCGGCAAACCTCTTCTGGGAAAAGGGATATGCCAATACATCCGTTCAGGATCTGGTCAACCACCTGGGGATCAACCGTGCCAGCCTGTATAATGTGTACCCTGACAAGGAGGCCCTGTACAGGGAAGCACTTGTGCGGTATCAGAAAGTCAGCCAGCAAGCCGTCCGCGAGGTCTTTCAGGACCACCCGGATATCCGGAAGGGGCTGGAAACCCTGTTTTTGGGCTCGGCTCAGGTTCCTGAAGATCAACCGACCGGCTGCATGATCGTCAATTGTACGGTTGAACGGGCGCGTGAGGACCCTTCCATCTTTACCTTTCTCAGGAAGAATAAACAGGCATTTTTGGAGGTCATCAAAGAATACCTCGCATCCGGTGTAGCTTCAGGCCAGCTTTCTGAAAGCCTCGACCTGGATGCTGTGGCACGTTATCTTTACGTATTTTATAATGGTTTGAATGTGGACATTAAACTCCGGCCCGGTAAAGGCCAGGTGCACGAAATGATCCGTCTTGCATTGAGGGTGCTGGATGGCTGATCCGAATTTCGGAAGATCCCGCAAAAAATCAGGATAACTTCAATTCCCCGATCAGCGGAGCATTAAATTCAGTACCTTTGCATTTCCATTTGATCATCAAAATAAATTGATATGTTATCGAAAACAATGCAGGCTGCACTCAATGAGCAGATCAAAATAGAAGCTGAGTCATCACAGGTTTATCTTGCCATGGCATCTTGGGCAGAGATCCAGCCAGGGATCGACAACATTACCGCTTTTTTTTACAGGCATAGCGATGAGGAACGCTTTCACATGCTGAAGCTGATCCACTTTGTCAATGAAAGGGGCGGGTTTGCGACCGTTCCGGCACTTGAACAGCCTATCCTGACATATCCCTCGATCAAGCATGCCTTCAAGGAGCTGCTCAAGCACGAGATCATGGTATCTGAGCATATCAACAAGCTTGTGGATATCTCGCTTTCCGAGAAGGATTTCGCGACCCATAACTTCCTGCAGTGGTATGTGGCCGAACAGATCGAGGAGGAAGCACTTGCAAGGACCCTGAATGACAAACTCGAACTGATCGGTGATGAGAAGAGCGGTCTTTACCTTTTCAACCAGGATATCCTGACTGTTGCCACTGAGGTGGAAGGCGAGTAGAACCGATCATTTTTTTCAATTTTTCATCAGCCACATAGCTCATCCGGAACATAAACTTGC
>JARQTN010000066.1:15122-27734 GCA_029976695.1 Lewinellaceae bacterium | reverse complement strand
GCGGATGAAAAACCATCACAACGAGATCCGGTGGCCAGTAAAAGATCTTTTAGTGAAATTTGTGCATGAGCGGCGTTAAACCTCGCTGCCACACATTCGTCTAATTTCCAGAACGAACCATGCATGCAGCGCGAAACTGAAGACGCGGAAATCCTGGAGCTGATCCTGAACCGGAAGCAAACCGAAAAAGGCTATCGCCTGCTCATGGGGAAATACCAGGATCGCCTGTACTGGCATATCCGGGGGCTGTTGCGCAATCACCAGGACGCGGATGATGTCTTGCAGGATACATTCATTAAAGTATTCAGAAACCTGGATGGGTTTGAAGGAAAAGCACAGTTGTACACGTGGATGTACCGCATCGCGACAAATGAGTCCATGACATTCCTGAAGAAGAAGCAGCGCAACCAGACGCAGGAGCTCGGTCAGCAACACAGGGAATTATTTGTCGCGGATGCATATGTGGCTCCGGGAGAGGCTGAACGATTGCTGGCGACGGCCATGCACTCCCTTCCGGAGAAACAGCTGATAGTGTTCCAAATGAGGTATTTTGAGGAGTTGACATATCAAGAAATATCTGATGTCCTTGGCACGTCGGTGGGTGCATTGAAAGCATCCTTCCACCATGCAGTAAAAAAGATAGAAAGCCACCTTGAAAAAGCGGGTTATAAAAGATGAAGTATGAAAAAAGAAATTCAGGACGAGCTTAATCGTATCAGTCCGGGCTTCCCGGCACGGGAAGCCGGAGAAAGGCCTTCATTGCCTGACGGGTACTTTGACCGGATGCAGGATCAGGTGCTGGAACGCCTCAAGACGGTGAAAAAGGAAAACAGAAGAGTGCGCCTTTTTCGTCGTTGGCAAAGAATTGCGGCGGTTTTCCTGGTTGGCTTGGGGATGTTTTTGATCGGTCGTCAGATCGTTTGGCAGGGGCAGTCTCAGGCAATGGATTCAGGCATCGACCTGACCTGTGCGGAAGCGCTGGATTATGCCCTGGAGCACCCGGACGATTTTATTCCCCTCATTGAAACGGAGCGTGGTGACGTGATTATGGATGAACTCTTTCCGGGCACCCTGTTCCGCGAATGGGATGACGAGGCCCTCGAACAGGTACTCGATGATTTATCCGATGAATCGATTGATGATTTGCTTTAAAACTGTTTTATCATGAAACGAACTCTCATTTTATTGGCGAGCTTGCTGTTGATCCCCCTCTTTTTGAATGCCCAGGCAGGAGAAAGGTTGAAAGAGAAAGTGGAGGCCCAGCGGGTGGCATTCCTGACACGGCAAATGGATCTGACACCGGAAGAATCCGCTGCTTTCTGGCCGTTATACAATGCACATCGCAGCAAGCTTGAGTCCTTGCGGAAAGGATTGAACCTCGATGAGCAACGGATCAGGAACATGTCTGATGGGGAAGTCGACAAATTGCTGGACAAGGTGATTGAAATGGAAGAGCGCAAAATCGATCTGCGCAAGGCTTTCATCAGTGAACTCAGGAACGTGCTTCCAGCCCGCAAGATCATCATGATCGAACCTCTTGAGCGGGCTTTCAACCGGGAGATCCTCAAGAGAATCCGTGGGGAAAAGCCCGGCAAATAGGGGTTTTCAACAACAGGTGGAAAAATTTTTCTGAAATTACGGGGCGTGCTATAAAAAAATGCACTCATGTGTTAGGGCATGTGGTAGAGTAAGTTACGCCCAGGCCCTCCGGCATCAGGCCGATTGAAAATGTATAAACATCTGAAAAACAGGAGCTTATACGGATAGTGAATTGTTTTAATGAGTGTGTTCCCACTTTTCTTTTTCATTAAATATGTGTTATGTTTGGTCCGAAATTGGTTATATTTAGTTCTTACTTAATTATAATCCCGACAGTAAATACATGGAACACAGAACGAAACGAAACCATCTGCTCCATGAACTCGTTTCTGCTTACGAAGCGATGTTGCATCGAGGAGATACAGCGTATCTGGAGGAGAAAAATTTTCACGAGCTGATCTGCTACTACGAAGAAGAGTTCCAACTTGATAAGGCAATTAAGGTTACAGAGCATGCACTCACGCAATACAACTACTGTATTGATTTCTATTTGATCGCTGCCCGACTCATGCTTCAGAAGAAGAACTATGAGTCCGGACAGCAAATCCTTGATCAGGCCGAAAGAATTTCTCCCAATGACACCGAAATACAATTGATGAAAGCCCAGCTCCTGGCTGGCAGCGGGGCCACCGAGAAAGCCCTTGATCTTTTATCTAGAACTAAAAAGTTTGTGTCAGGCATGGATAAAGTTGAATTCTATTTGGCAGAAGCTTCCGTCCATGAGGCAATGAAAGACTTCGGCCAGATGTTTAAATCCTTATCCAAGGCGCTCCGATTAGATCCCAAAAATGAAGTCGCACTGGAAAAGATCTGGATGAGCGTGGAGCTCACGAAGAAATTTGAAGAAAGCGTTCAAATTCACGAAAAGGTACTGGATCACGATGCGTTCAATTCCCTTGGCTGGTTTAACCTCGGGCATGCCTATGCGGGCGTGGGCGAATACTTCAAGGCCATCAATGCACTTGAATATGCATTTGTGATCGATGAGGATTTTGAGCTCGCCTACCTGGATTGTGCAGAACTTTGCTGCCAGGTCCAGGACTATACCAAGGCATTGAAGATCTACCTGGATATTGCGGAGAACTTTGGCGCTGAGGAAGACCTCCTCGTACAGATTGCCGACTGTTATATCCACCTGGGGGATTTTGAAAAGGCCAAGGTCGTGCTGATCCAGGCATTGAAGCAGGACCAGTATAACGATGAGGTATACTATTTTTTAGGGTTGTGTTTTTTACAGGAAAAACGCCTGACGAACGCGATCACCTCGATTCAGAAAGCAATCGAGATCGAAGACCGCAGGGAAGAATATTACAGTGACCTTGCCAGGGCGTATGCCCAGAACAACGAACTCGGCAAAGCGGATTTCTACTATCGCAAATCCACAGAAGTAGGGCCCGAGCAGGAAGAGTACTGGATCCGTCACGCACAATTCCTGATCCGACACCAGCGGCCGGAAAAAGCACTCGATGTCATGGAAGATGCCGATGCGCATGCCGTAGGGCCACGTTTATCTTACTGCCGGGCAGCATGCTTCTTTGCAAACGGCCTGAGAAAGGAAGGTTTTGAGTGCCTTGAGGAAGCCCTGCTGGAAGAAATCACTTCCCATACAGTGCTTTTTGATACATGGCCAGCACTCTCTGAAGATAAAGCGGTTTGCTCCATGATCCATTATTATGAGGGTGAAGCTGCGGCGTATTCAACCATCTGATCACCCGGATAGGGCCCTCTTGCAGGCATCCCACGAACCGGCTTGATTCCTCAAGGGGAGCATACACCACTATGGCTCAGGAATTTGTTTACATTTTCCTGAGTCCTCTTTTTCCATCTTTTGATCTGGTTTGACGAAGGGGAAAACCAGGCTCGAGTGCTCATGCGCACACCAGCCTGTCCTCAAGAGGACGTGCGGGAGTCATGAAACCTTGCTGGAATGCACTTCTGGAGCGCGTCTGTTCCTCTCCTCTCCATCCAATCAATAGATTTGGTCCCTTTGTTCCGGTTCATCGCCGGTAAAAAAATGCAACACAATACGGAGCAATGTCAGGAATCGGTTAGTGCGGAAATGACCTTGATCTTGAGGTCGTCCGGGAGCAATTCGGGATGTGCATACACAGCGGCGCCAATGATCCCGGCATCATTGTACAATTTTGCATTGATCACCGGCAGGTCGGGTGAGAACATGTGGCTGTACAGGTTCCAACGCTTGCTGACACCGCCCCCCAGGATGATCAATTTTGGACTGAGGATCTTTTTCACGTAAAGTAGGTACTCATTCAGCTCTTCTGCCCATTCCGCATAATCAAGCATGCGGTCCTTGCGTGCCCTGTTACTGACCGAGTTCTCGGCAATGTCCCCCCTGAATTCGATGTGGCCCAGCTCTGTGTTCGGCACCAGCTTTCCATCAATGAAGAGGGCTGAACCGATCCCGGTGCCCAATGTCAGCAACAGGACGGTCCCTGTCTCATCGAGGCCGTTACCGTAGGTCATCTCGGCAATACCGGCAGCATCCGCATCATTGATCACCGAAAATGGATATCCGGTGATCTCTTCCAGTACCTCTTCTGCATTGATATGCACCCAGGATGAGTCAATGTTTGCGGCGGAATAACAGACGCCATCGCGTACCACGGAAGGGAATCCGCAGGCCACTTTTCCCGAGTCCCATTTGAATACCTTGATGATTTCCCTGATTTTGTTACCAATCGCTTTTGGCGTGGCAGGGTGCGGGGTCGCCAGTTTGTATTTGTCTGTGATCAGTTCGCCTTTTACCAGGTCCACCATGCCGGCTTTGATTCCGGTCGCCCCAACATCAAAAGATAGAACAAGATTTTTGCGTCCCATACCCCATGCATTTATTTGATCACATGAACCTTCATCCAGATATCGGTCTCAGGCCTGTCCCCCCTGCCCGTTTTTGCGGCGGCGATCCGGTCAATGACCTCCATACCTTCCACCACATGTCCGAAGACAGTATAATTCCTGTCCAGGAACGGTGTTCCGCCATTTTCAAGGTACGCATCTTTCTGGGCTTCTGTGTATTTCAATCCGGTTCTGTTTTCCATCATACTGAGTGTCGCTTCATCGACCGGTTTTCCCTGGACGATATAGAACTGTGAACCGCTTGATTTTTTCGCGGGATTCACGGCATCACCGGTTCGTGCAGCAGCAATGGCCCCCTTGATGTGGACCAGTGAATCCACAAATTCCGCCGGGATCTGGTAGCCCGGCCCGCCGGACCCTAATGGCTGGCCGGGTGCTGCGTTCCGGCTCTGCGGGTCCCCGCCCTGGATCATAAATCCGTCGATGACACGATGGAACAGCAGGCTGTCAAAAAAGCCTTCCTCCGCGAGTTTGACAAAATTGTCCCGGTGGCCGGGTGTTGCATCGCTGAGCTGGACGATCATGTTCCCCATCGGTGTCTCTATGGCAACGAGGCAGGTGCTGGGTGCCTCCACGAGGATCTCCTTCTTCGAGATGTTCTTCCGGTTGCCTTTCCTTGCTTCCAGGACAATGGTGTATTTTCCGGATTGTGTATACCGGTGGGCCGGTGACGGATCACCGGAAGTGGAACCATCTCCAAAATCCCAGCGATAGGTTTCAGCCTTCTCCGACCTGTTTTCAAAGACCACCCTGGAAGGAGCTTCCTTCTCTTCCTGGTCAAAGGAGAATATGGCTTTCGGCCCGGAACAGCCTGCCAGGAAAATGATTCCGATCGTCAGATATAAAAGATGCTTCATTTTGCGGTATTCCTCTATTTGCGTGTGATCCTGATTTTCATTTTCACGTCTTCAACCGGACGATCTCCCGGCTGCGTTTGTACAGCCGCAATCTTGTCGACCACATCAAGTCCTTCGACAACCTCACCAAAGACGGTGTATTCGCCATCCAGGGGCGGGTAGCCGCCCACCTCCCTGTAGATTCGGCGTTGCTCTTCGTTATAGACAAGATTCTTCTGGTTCTGAAAATTGTCCAGTTCAGCGTCACTCCACGTGCGCCCGTGCACAATGTAGAATTGTGAACCGCTGGATTTCTTTTCCGGGTTGTTTGTCCGTGCCGCCGCGAGGGCCCCTTTCAGGTGTGGTGCGCCGATCTCGGCCTGCAGCTGGTAGCCCGGGCCTCCACCCCCCAACCGCTTATTTGCCGGCGCGTCCTTTGATTCAGGATCGCCGCCCTGGATCATAAAACCATTGATGATCCGGTGGAACAGGAGATCGTCATAAAAGCCTTCTTTCACCAGCTTGACAAAATTGTCCCGGTGGACCGGAGTGGTGTTGTACAACATCACCTTCATGTTTCCGTAATCCGTTTCGATCAGTACGTAGCGGTGCTTTTCACCGCAGGAAGACAGGAAAATGATCGTGCCTGCAAGCAGGAATACTGATAATGTAAGCCATGATTTCATCATTGATCCGATTTATTCTTCTTCTGAAAATGGTGCATTGAAATACTCGATGATCAGTTCCCTGAGCAATTTCTCCTGGTCTTCGAGACTGATTGCCGGAATCCGCCTGGCCAGTTTATAGTGGGGCCAGCCATCGTGGTCCAGGCCTTCCAGGGTGTAATATCCACGCTGGCTGAGCAGCTGGCAGGTGGCGACATGCATCAGGTCCTGTTTCTCCTCTTTCGTCCATGTATTTTTCACCTGTCCTAACTCCTGTATCCCGATCAGGAAGAGGATCGCGTTCAGGTCTGGTAATGTAGACTTGTCAAATTGGTCCTTGATGTAATGCCGGACCTTCAGCCATTCAAATTCAAACTCCCAGTCTTCCAAGGCCAGATTTTGTTTGCGTGCAAATATAGTCAAAAGTGCTTTCCCGGTTGGTTACTCTTCCCGAATGTATGGCTGTATCCTGGCGGCTTTGCGGGACGGCAGCATGGAGGCTAAAAACCCGATCACAAGGACCGTGACGGTTACGATGAAGAAATCGATAAAGCGGATGCTGGTCGGGTAGGAGTCTACCACAAACCCCTCCGGGATGGGGATGATGCCAAAGGTTTTTTGCAGGGCATAAAAAATGAGCGCAAGCACGATGCCGATCAAGATGCCCATCCCTGAAATGAGCAGTCCCTCGTTGAGGAAGATCTGCCTCACCTGGCTGGCTGAAGAGCCCATGCTTTTCAGGATCGAGATATCCTTCCGCTTGTCAAGGACGATCATCCAGAGGGCTCCGACAAGGTTGAATGAGACGATGATCAGGGTCAGGGAAATGATCGCATAGGATACCCATTTTTCTATGTTCATGAGCTTGAAAAAGGCAGCATCCTGTTCATACCTGTTCTGGATCCTGAATCCCGGGCCCAGTTGTTTCCGAAGCGCATTCCGCACACCTTTTTCGGATGTCCCCGGATCAAGCCTGATCTCAATCGCTGAGACCTGGCCTTGCTGGTCGAGCAGGCCCTGGAGGAATTCAAGGCTCGTAAACACATACTGGTAGTCGTAGTCCTGCTTGATCGAGAACTGGCCCGCTGGGTACGCCGACCGCGAAGTAAATGCATTGTCCAGCGGTCCGCGCTGTTTCCGGTTCGGGGCATATACCTTGACGACATCAAACGGGTTTGCCGTGTTGATGCTGAGCCGGTTTGCGATTCCTGCACCCAGGACGATCTGT
Organism: Lewinellaceae bacterium; assembly: GCA_029976695.1. Lineage (GTDB taxonomy): Bacteria > Bacteroidota > Bacteroidia > Chitinophagales > Saprospiraceae > JARQTN01. The sequence continues at coordinate 20,529 of JARQTN010000066.1, read as the reverse complement.
TCGACATTCCCGTCCCGGAGCTTGAATTTGCCGATGAGCATCGCGCTGTCGATGGTCGTCGTTTCGCTGTATTTGTCATCTACCGCCTTTGCCGTGCAAAAATCTTGAGACCCCTTGAAATCGAGCAGTACGATCTCCTCGAGGGTCCGGGATACACTGGCGATCCCGTCGATATTCCGGATGGCTTCCAGGTCAAGGCTGTCCGCTGAAAAGGTCTTGCCCATCTCTGCAGAAACTTTCAGGTCTGCGTTGATCGAGTTGAACAGGTTCTTGAGGAGGTCCTCAAATCCGTTGAACACAGACAGGATCAGGATCAGTGCTGCAGCACCAATGGATATGCCTGCGACAGAGACGCCGGTAATGATGTTGATGGCATTCGTGGATTTTTTGCCAAACAAATATCGCCTGGCAACCTCAAAGGAAAAGTTCATCCGCTTATGGAAATGTGATGTTGCGGTCACTGTAAATAAACGATCTGTAAATGAGATCATGGATCTGTTCCCTGATCCGTTCCCTGTTCAGTTTGTTGTTCCGGCTGCTGGGATAAGTCCTGTTCGACAGGAAGATATATGTCAGCTCGTGGACAGGGTCATTCCAAACGCCGATGCCGGTGAATCCTGTGTGGCCGTATGTAAAATCACTGGCCAGTTCAGATGTAAATGTCCTCCTGTTCGGGTCGAGTTCCTTCATGTCAAAGCCCACAGCCCTCCGGGTCGATCCTTCGATGCGGCGCGTAAACATGTGGATCACCTCCGGTGTGAGGTAACTCTTTCCCCCGTAATACCCGTGGTTCAACAGCATCTGCATGAGTATCGCAAGATCACGTGCATTTGTGAACAAGCCGGCATGCCCGGCAACGCCACCAAGCATGGCACAGCCCATGTCATGAACGTAGCCCTGGACACGCTGCATGCGGAAGTATTGATCTTCCTCGGTCGGCACAATATGCTCCTTCGGGTACCAGCTTGCAGGGTTGAAGCCTGTCCGCTGTAAACCCAGCGGTGCGTAAAACTGAGCTGCCACAAAAGAATCCAGCCGGGTGCCTGTCTGCTGCCTGACCACATCCGTCAGGATATAAAAGCCCAGATCACTGTACCTGTATCGGCCCTGGGGCCTTACCTCGGATTGCCCCAACTGGTCCCAGATATTGGAAATATAGTCTTCAGACATGAAAAGTTTGTCCGTGATGGCTACTTTGAATTTCCCCTGTTTTTCCTGGCTGTAGATCTTCGGTGAAGGCCTTTTGTATTTCGAACCGATCATCGTTTCCCTGTAAAACGGGATCCAGGAGATCAGCCCGGCATGGTGCCCCATGACCTGGTCCATGCGCAAACTGGCCTTGTTGGTTTTTTCGAGGGCGGGCAGGTAATGGCCCAGTGTGTGGTGGATGTTCAGGCTCCCCTCATCGGCGAGCTTCATGATGGAAAGGGTAGTCGCTGCAATCTTGGTCACAGACGCGACATCGTAAATGTCTTCATCTGTGACGGGCGTATTGCCGGAGTAGGTGTGGTGGCCAAAAGCTTTTTGATACACGACTTTTCCCTTTCTGGTGACCAGTACCTGGCATCCGGGGGCGGCGCGGATGCGGATCATCTCATCCACGACATCCGCGATTTTCTGGAGTGTGTCTGATTTCATCCCTACGGATTCTGGTGGTGCATATCCAAGCCGTTTCAGGTTTTGTGTCGTGAGGCCTTGCAGGTAGGGAAATGAAGGGCTCGCCGAAACCGGGAGTTGCCCGCGTATGGAGAAGGCACCCATCAGACCCTGTGCGGCCACATCCTGCATGAGCGGATCTTCCTCATAGGCCATGACAATATTCTGGAGGTCTTCGAAATATTTCAGGCTGTAGGGGCTCCCGAAAATCACGAGGGTGACCTTGTGTTGTGTGGCTATCTTCCTGATCCAGGCCCTTTCTTCATTGGTCAGGCCAAAATCCCTGTGGGCATATTTATTCATGCCATGGAGTGTGATGATGATCTGGTCAAAGTCAGGGAGCTTGCGTTCGATTGCACCAATCCCGGCACCGAACCCCTTGCGTGTGATCTGGAAGTGCTTCGCCGTGAGGTAGTCGTCAAGCCTTTCCTGGAAGGCTGTTTTGGCTGCCGACCCGATGGCGAGAGTGGCGTATTCAGGGGTTGATATATCCACGATGGGGATCGTCTTTTGCCCGTTTGACACAACTGTTAGCGCCTGTTCGTATAGGTTTTGCTTGAGGGCAATGGCTTCCGGGGACATGACTGTTTTTTCCACGCTTTCGGGTTCAAGCGGTTTGAAGTGGTGCAAACCGAGGTCATATTTTGCCCGGAGTACTTTCAGGACACGGGATCTGATCTCCGCCTCGGTGATCTCCCCCTTGTCCAGCGCTTCCTTGATCCGGGCATATGCAGTGCCCAGGTTGTCCGGAAGCACCAGGATGTCATTTCCGGCTTTAAACGCCTTTAAGGCGACTTCGCCGGGGCCGAAATGTTTGGTGACCCCTTTCATTTCAAGGGCATCCGTAAAAATGAGCCCGCGAAAACCCATTTCTTCCTTCAGCAGGCCGGTCACTGTTTTTGCAGACAGGGTCGTTGCAATGTTGGTTGCGGTATCCAGTGCGGGCACATTCAGGTGTGCGACCATCACGCTTTGCAGTCCCTTGCCGACCAATACCCGGAAAGGGTAGAGCTCGATGCTGTCCAGCCGGCGCCTGGAGTGGTTGATCACCGGCAGGTCGTAATGGCTGTCCACATCGGTGTCACCATGCCCGGGGAAGTGTTTTGCGCAGGCCATGACACCGGATTCCTGGAGGCCCAGCATGTACTGGTAGCTCTTGGCAGCGACATTGTACCGGTTTTCGCCAAAGGACCGGTTGTTGATCACCGGGTTGTTCGGGTTGTTGTTGACATCCGCCACCGGTGCAAAATTGACCTGTACGCCAATTGCCTTCAGTTCCCTGGCAATCTCTTTTCCCATTTCGTAGATCAGTGTGTTGTCCTGGATCGCACCCAGGGTCAATTGCCGGGGAAAACTGATCGCATCCTCCGGAAAACGCATGCCCAGTCCCCATTCTCCATCAATGGCGATCATGAGGGGCACGGCTGCAAGTGCCTGGTATTCATTTACCAGCTGAGCCTGCTTCTGTGGTGTGCCCTGGAAGAAGCAAAGCCCACCGATATGGTTTTGTGTAATCGCTTTTTTGACTTGCTCGATGTGTTCCCGGGGCAGATTTGAATGTGCCCTGGCCATAAACAATTGTCCGATGCGGCGGGGCCAGTCCATTTGCTGGTAAACGGAATCCACCCAATGCTCGCGAGCAGAGTTATCGGCCACGGTTCCCGGGTCACCAGGCGTTGCAAATGGAGGATGGGGGATGAATACAAGGAATAGGAGAATGAAAAGGATACATGCAGTTTTCATTTTCAAGTCCATGAAAAGGGCGATTTTATCGGTTTTTGTTGAGAATTTCGGGATCCAGCTCCTGTGCTTTCTCGAAATACTCTTTTGCTTTCTCCAGGTTGCCGGCATTTTGATGGGCAATACCGAGGTTAAAATACGTACTTGCATTGGATGATGCAAGTGCCAGCTCCTTTTCAAAGTACCTGATCGCATTTTGCGGCTGCCCCAGCCTGCCGTATGCCACCCCCAATAGGCGCATGGTCTCGCTGTCGTCAGGCAGGTATTTTTCTGCTTCAAGCAAATAGGTGAGGGCACCTTGCGGATCATTTTGTTTTTCACCCAGGGCCTTGCCTCCGTCCCGGAGTGCGAAGCCCAGGTTTTTCATTCCTTCCCCGTAGGATGGGTCGAGCTTGAGTGTCTGCCTGTACATGGCGATCGCCTCTGCATATTCGCCCAGGTAAAAATGGCTGTTCCCCAGGAGGAGGTAGGCGAGTTTATAGTTCGGATGGATCTGAAGTGCTTTTTTCAGGTAGGGTTGTGCCTCACGGAACATCTGGTTGCGCTCTGTTTCATTTTCGACACTGACCCCCTGGGTGATCAGTTCACCCCCCACCGAATTCAGGAGCTTCGCACTTTCTTTCGATGTCTGGATGTCCGTCAGGAAGAGCGTAAAGTTGTCCTTCCAGACGGTGTTGCGTGTGATGGTCCTGATCCCCAGGAGCAAAAAGATCAGCCCGGCTGTGATCCACATGGCACGGGTGGAGAACCTCTTTTTCAGGAGCGTGAGTCCCCATCCGGCGATCAGGCACAGCCCAAGTGATGGCATGTACATGAACCGCTCGGACATGTTCGTGCCAATCGGGAAGATGATATTCGAGACGATCGAGAGGGTGACGAGGAAATAGAGGATGCCAAAAAGGACCAGCTTCACGCGGGGTGACATTTTTTTCATGAAAAGAAGGCGAAAAACCAGCACGGTCAACCCGGCATAGAGCAGGAAGGAGATCCATACCTGCCAGTCCGTCCAGTGCATGATGCCGATATGCCTCGGGTAGTAGTCATGGGTCAGCGGGTGGGGGAAGAGAAAGAGCTGGAGATACCTGCCCAGCGTATACATGATCGTGGCAGACTTTTCCCCGAAAGTGAAGGGGACATATTCGTTGTTTTCAATCTTGAGGAACGGGTTGTTCAGGAGTTCCGATGGCGTGCCCCCGAAATCAAGTCCCAGGATACTCGTGCGCAATGCCATGAACAGGACCACGGCAATGATTGCGGGAACTGATGAGCCGATCAGATTGCCCGTTGTCTTATGTTTCATCAGGTACAGCGCAAGCGGGATGATGACGATAAAGGTGATCGCATTCTCCTTGGAAAGCAGCGCGAGGAAGAGGGAGACCCCGGAAAGGACTGCAAATTTCAATTTTTGGGTATCTGCATATCTGGTTGCCGTCCACAGTGCGACCATGGAAAGCAGGAAGGCCATCATTTCATCCCGCCCCTTGATGTTGGCCACGACTTCCGTATGCAGCGGGTGGAGGAGGAATAACCCGGTTGTCAAAAGTGCGATCCACGGGGCTTCGCCGGATAGGCCGATTTTGGCAAGGAAAAGGAGGAGGAACTGGAAAACGACCAGGCCCGTGACCCCGTAGAGGATGGCATTGATCAGGTGGCCCAGCCAGGGGGCATTGCCGGCAACCTGGTGCTCGATGGCAAACATGACAGGCGTGAGTGGCCGGTATCGCCCGCCGGAGACGATCTTTGATTTTCCCTCGACCTTGAAAAAGCCGAAAAAGGTATCATTGGCAAGCAAGCCGGGGATCCCTGCGATCCCTTTTTGCGTAAACTGGTTGTCCGTAATGACGATGGCATCGTCCTGTGTATAATCGTGCGGAATGGTATTCGCATACAGGAGAAACCCGAAAATGAAAATGGCCCATCTGGTCCAGTGCGGGAAGGGGGATCTCTGTATTTTCTTTCTCTTCGCCTGGACCTTGCTTTTCTGGTTGCGTTTCGACATGGGGGCCGGTGG
>JARQTN010000066.1:12612-15022 GCA_029976695.1 Lewinellaceae bacterium | reverse complement strand
CCGCACTGGTGGCAATGGCTGATGACCTCCTCGCTGATCCGTTCGCCCAACCGTTCGTCGAAAACGAAATTCTTTCCCCTGAATTTATTTTCAAGGCCTAACGATTTAACCTGGCGGGTGTACTCTATAATGCCCCCGTCAAGCTGATAGACCTGGCTGAAACCCTTGTGTTTGAGATAGGCGCTTGCTTTTTCACATCGAATCCCGCCGGTGCAATACATGACAATCGGATTTTCCTTTCTGTCCGAAAGCATCTCTGCTACTTTCGGCAGTGCTTCACGGAATGTTTCCACATCCGGGCAGATCGCATCTTCAAAATGGCCGACCTCGCTTTCATAGTGGTTGCGCATGTCCACCACGATGGTATCTCCGCGTTCCGTCAGCTTGTTGAATCCCGGCGCATCCAGGTGCTGCCCCCTGTCCGTCACGTCAAAGGAGGCATCATTCAGGCCATCTGCGACAATTTTTTTGCGCACCTTGACCGTCAGCTTGTAAAATGATCTGGGATCGTGCTGGATGGCAAAGTTCAGGCGGACATCCCGGAGGAATGAAATGGTATTGAGATATTCCCTGAATGTCCCCAATGCTTTTTCCGGCACGGAGACCTGCCCGTTAATGCCTTCCGATGCGATATAGATCCTGCCCAGGACACCCATTCCTGCAAGTGCGGCATAGAACTGATCCCTGAACCCTTCCGTGTCCTGGATATGCGCGTATTTGTAGAATGAAAGTACCTTCCTGGCGGTTTCGCTTTCTGAAAGCTGCTGCTTCAGGATGTCACGGTTTACCCGGTTGTACAAGCGTTTCATATTCAGGTAGCTGGATTTCGGGCAAAAATAAGGATTCTTTCTATCTGGCGATGGTGATTTTTCCGGTGAAGGATTTGTCAAGGCCCTGAAAATGAATTACATAGAAGCCAGATTGGAGTTGCCTGGCCTGAATGGTGCCGAATGACGCACCTCCTGTGTTGCCCTGCATTACCAGTTTGCCATTCAGGTCGAAGATGCGGAAGGCAAAGATTTTTTCTTCCGGGATGGTCCATTCGACCCGGTCACTTGCGGGATTCGGAAACAGGGTCACCGATGACCCTGCGCGGGCTTTATCCGTGCTTACTGTAAAGCTCAGCGCAGCTTCTACAGCTCCAAGTGCGTCCAGCAGTCCATACCCATAGGTATTGTTCGGTACGGCAGATCCCCCGGTATCACCGCAATCCTGTCGATTCGTAACCGGGATGGCCGTATTGATCAGGATATCTGTGATCGCATCGACCTGGCCCCTGAGTTGCGGGTTTGCGCTGATCATCAGGGCCACCGTGCCTGCCACATGTGGTCCGGCCATGCTCGTGCCGCTGAATCTGGCAAATCCCTGGTTCCTGATCGCAGAGCGGACGCTCACGCCGGGTGCCACGATGTCCGGCTTGACCTGGAGAAGGGTGTCTGCCGGGATCGGGCCCCTGCTGCTGAATGCCGCAATGGTATCATTGGAGGCGTGTGCTCCGACGGAGAAGCTTTCATCAAAGATGGCAGGCGGGGAGTCGATGCTGAAACAGGACGGACCCTCGTTCCCGGCTGATACGACAACGAAAATGCCAGCCTGTTTCAAGGCCCTGATGGCATCCTGGATCAGGCCGAAATTACTTTCATTGCACCCTTCGATTTCCGGGCATCTCCAGCTGTTGTTGATCACATCCGGCGCTGCTCCGGGGTCCGGGTTTTCACCAGCAAGGTCGGTCGGTGCGAGAAACCACTCAAAACATTCAAGATAAGTGGACGGGGAGCCCCATCCGCGCTCCATGTTCCGGCAAGCGATCCATTTTGCACCGGGGGCAACACCGATCTGGTTTGCCGTATCCCTTCCCACCATGGTCCCCACGGTATGGGTGCCGTGGTTGTTGTCGTCGCATGGGTAATTGACTTCCAGACCACAGGGATTGAGGGATGCGTCATTTGTGGTATCGTTGTGCAAAGGGCTGATCTCATGGATGGCATCATACCAGTTATAATCATGGATCACGGTATCCCCGAGGTTGCCCCGGTACTGCTGGCTGATGGTCGAATGGATCCACTCCACGCCGGTATCCGCCCCGCCAATCACGACATCTTGCCCTTCATACCCCAGGTTCCACACCTGCTCAGCATCGATCCCCGTGATTCCCCACTCGGGCTCCCCGCTGCGACCGGATGCCTGGGATGCCGCCTTCTCGCCAAACTGGTGCCGGATCACAGGGTCGTATACGAGTCTCCTGACCTGCGGGATCGCAGCAATCTGTTCTGCAGTCATAAAGTCTGTGCGCACCAGGACGGCGTTCACAATGTAGAAGCTGCGGTATTGGATCTTCCTCGACTCGAGGAAGGATAATAACCCTTCCTGAGACTGCTCGGCATGCTGTTTCAATAGGGAAAATACGTGC
>JARQTN010000066.1:3963-12512 GCA_029976695.1 Lewinellaceae bacterium | reverse complement strand
GGAATTGCCCTGAACTGATCAGGCAATTTGGCGACGAACCGAGAAAAAGGAATCCGGCGTATCCGAATCCTTAAAAAACGATTATTTTTGCACGAATTTTGAAAGGAGGAGAACACTCCCTGTATTTCAAGAAATACCTTAAACTGAATGAACATGGCAACGCGAAAAAAGAACGAAGTGAAAACAAGATACACGGACAAGGAGCTGGTTGAATTCGAGGAACTCATTGACAAAAAGCTTGAAATGGCCCGTGAACAGCTTGAGTTCTATAAAAACCAGCTGCAGGAGCTCGCAGACAACCCGGATTCCAAGATCAAGGGCCTCGATGACGGGATCAGCACCATGGAGAGCGAGCGGATCAACCAGATGGCTGCCCGCCAGCGCAAGCTGATCCAGCACCTGGAAAACGCCAAGATCCGGATCAAGAACAAGGTGTATGGCATTTGCCGTGAAACGGGCAAGCTGATCTCCAAGGAACGGCTGAGGGCTGTACCACATGCCACGTTGTCCATTGAAGCAAAGCAGACGCAGAAGTAGCATCACCCCACAACGTTTGTGTTGAAAAGATCCACTTTGGTATTGCTCATTGTACTTGCTGTTTTGATCATTGATCAGGCTGTGAAAATATGGGTCAAAACCAATCTGGTCTACGGGGAGGAATTCGGCATTTTCGGTCTCTCCTGGGCGCGCATCCACTTTGTGGAAAATGAAGGAATGGCCTTCGGTATCACGCTGGGTGGGGCATTCGGAAAACTTGCCTTGAGCCTGTTTCGCATTCTTGCCGTATTTTTCCTGATCTACCTGATCCGTTCACTGATCCGGGCAAAAGAGTCGGTGGGCTTGCTGCTCAGCTTTTCTTTGATCCTTGCCGGTGCGATCGGAAATATCATTGACAGTGCTTTTTATGGCATGATCTTTTCCGCTTCACTGTACCACGGTGGATTGGCCCAGATGTTTCCTGAAGGCGGTGGATATGCACCATTTCTTTTCGGGAAGGTCGTCGACATGCTTTATTTTCCAATTATCGATACCCGTCTCCCTGAATGGTTTCCGTTCTGGGGCGGCGAACGTTTCCAGTTTTTCAAACCCGTCTTTAATATTGCGGACACGGCAATTTCGACAGGTGTGATCAGTTTGCTCCTGTTCCACCGCAAATTCCTGCGCTATGCAGGCAAGGACGAACATCAAGCCGGGCAAGCGGAAATGCAAAGCCAACCTGTATCGGAGGGTGTCCGGGTAAGTTCAGATGAAGAAGAATAGTGCGCATGGCTCGCATGCATGCGGCCAGATGGGGGTAACCAGCCTTGAAATCGTTTTGGGATAGAGAAGCGGGCTTTTGGGATGCTGCGCGGTGCGGTTTGTTTACTTGTCCAGGAACCTGTTGATTGCTTTTACTGCATTTTCCACTTTCGGATAGTTGATCGAGTAATGCACATATTTGCCGTCCCTTTCTGAGTGCAGCACACCAGCGGATTTCATAATGCGCAGGTGCTGCGATGTGATGGATTGCTCAATTTTGAGCGTGTTGTAAATCTTGTTTACGTTGATTGTACCGTGCTTGTCGATGAAACCGAGAATCTTGATTCTCAAAGGATGGGCGAGAGCACGCATGAGCTCAGTGGACTCAGACAAATGCTCACTTTTGAAAGTGACCTTAGTCTTTCTCATACTTTTCTTATTTTGAATTGAACCTTAGCTGAACAAATATGGGAAATAATAATTGGGAATTCAAAATAATATTAGAAAAAAATCATATTTATAAAACCCTGGGATGATCATCCCAGGGTTTTATCAGCCTAAAATTCCTAATTCGTGTATAAAAGCGAATGAGAAAGGGGGTAAAGTATTTAATATCAAGGGGCTACAGAAATCGCTTTAAGCGATCGTTTAACCTGCCAGTTCTTCAACCAGTCTTGATATTTGGGCGAGCCGGTCCTTGTCAAGGGAGTAGTAGATGAATTTGCCCTGACGCTCGGTCAGCACAACACCTGCCCTGCGCAGGATCGCCAAATGCTGTGAAGCAACACTTTGTTCGAGGCGCAGCTTGATATAAATATCCGTGACAGTCATCGTTTCGTTCTCCTCCAGCAAGTCAATGATTCGCTGCCGAAGTTTGTGGTTCACTGCCCGGAGGACCAACACAGCTTTACGCAAGTCCGCATAGTCCAGGTGGATATCCTTTCCACCCTTCTTCAGCGTGACAATTTCGTTTTTCTGTTTTTTCATACGCGTTGTATTTAAATTCATGGAATCACTTACCTCTTATCAAATAGCCTGCCAAAACAGTTATCCATGAATCACGTAATGTTTAAACGTGTTGAAAATCAAAAGGTTATATCAAAATAAAAAAATGGATGTATGTATTCTCCTATCCTTAAAGCATTGATTTCTTGGGCTTTGTAATGTTCGGCGGCTTCAAATAAACCGGCACAAACTGGTAAATATCAGCGAATTCGCTCTTCAGAAAGGCGTTGTATGCAGGGATTACCAGGTGCAATGCAGAGTGCCCGATTGATGGGTCGCATACTATGTGATTATGATGTATAAACAATGATTTTGCCTTCGGCGTTCCATCGCCGCACAGGACAACCCGGTTGCCGCCCTCCAGCAGGCCGTCAAATGTGGTGGTCTCAAGGATGAATGCTTCATTCTCCGTCATCCGTTTCCCTGAGCCGTCAAAAGTCGCCCCGTATACTTCCATGCGCCTGGCATCGATCATCGGGATGAGATATTCCGCATCATGTGTTGCCGCAGCGTACAGGGCAGCAGCTTCAAGCGTGTCCACCGCGATCAGCGGGAGATGCAGCGCATAGCACAAACCTTTTGCCGTGGACGTACCCACGCGCAAGCCTGTATAGGAACCTGGCCCCGCACTGATGGAGACAGCATCCAGCGCAGAACGGTCGATCCCTGCCTGTTGGAGGCATTTTTCGATAAAAGGGCCCAGGATGCTGCTGTGTCGGTTATCTTCCAGGGCTTCTTCATGTGCAATGACCTGCTCCCCCCTTGAGATGCAGACAGAACAAACCGGTGTCGCGGTTTCGATATGCAGGATGACTGGATGTTTCAGAAGCCCGTGATTTAATTGCCTAAAATCAGGTCGTATTCATCGCTTTTCAATACCTCGATGGCACGCGTGAGATCTGCGTCATTTTTCAGCCGGTTGCGGATCTTGCCATATTGATAATAATACCTGCCCACGATATCCTGCTCGATCAAATGCCGGATCTCATCCTGGTATTGTACCAGGTGTTTTTCCTTTTCCTTTTCGATCAGTTTGGCTGACTTTTCCATTTCCGAAGCTATTGCTTCATCCATTTCTTCTTTTTCCAGCGCACTCCTCAATTGTGCAAGTTTCGTTTCAGAAACCGTCTTGTATTCAAAAGCGGACTTCTTCACGAAGCGGATAAATCCATCATAATCTTCAAAGGTGAACGCATCAGCCGAATCGATTTCGGGATGGTCAAGGACGTACTGCGTCACATAATCGAAGATGATGTCCTGGTCCTGCAACGCCTTGACGATCGTTGGCCGCTTGCCGGGCTCCACAAATACATCAGGTTTGACACCCCCGCCGTCGAGGACTTCGCGCCCCTTCCGGGTTTTGAATTTGGCTCTCTGTTCGTCGGGGATATCCTTGGGTTCCCCGTTTTCATATTCCACGCTCTGGATGCACCGCCCGCTCGGGATGTAATACTTGGCGGTCGTCAGCTTGATCTTTGCGTTGTACCCGATGTCCCGTGTATTCTGCACCAGCCCTTTCCCGTAGGACCGCTGGCCGACGAGTACGCCCCTGTCCAGGTCCTGGAGCACACCGGAGACAATTTCCGATGCCGATGCGGATTTGTTGTTGATCAGGACAGCCACACGGATGTCCTTGTCGACCGGGTCATTCCGGGTGGCATAGGTGTTGTCCCAGTCCTTGACTTTCCCCCGCGTGCTGACTACTTCCTCGCCCTTGTCGATGAATACATTGCTAACGTTGATGGCTTCACGGAGCAGGCCCCCGCCGTTCCCCCTGAGGTCAAGCACGACACCCTCGATGTCAGGATCCTCGGTCTTCAAGTCGCGCAGTGCATTGGCAACGTTCCGGCCGGCGTTGTTTGTGAATGTGGTCAAACTGATATAGCCGATATGGTCCTCCACGAACCCGGAATAGGGCACATTGGGTACGCTGGACCCTCCGCGCTGGACCACGACATCGATCAGTTCTTCCTGGCCCGGCCGGCTGACCTGGAGTTCTACCTCCGTGCCGGGGGCACCCCTCAGGATGTTGAGGACATCAGACTTGGACTTTCCTTTGGCATCTGCTGCATTGATCGAGGTGATCCTGTCGCCAGCTTTCAACCCTGCCTTGAGCGCGGGACTGTTTTTGAATACATCCGTGATCGTGACATAGTCCCCGATCTTTTTTGTCTCGGCACCGATTCCGTCAAATTTGCCCTCGACCAGGTATTGAAATCCCTCGATCTGGGTTTCAGAAAAATAATTGGTATACGGATCAAGTGAATTCATCATCGCATCGGCACCGATTTTCATCAGGGCACCCGGATCAAGATCATCGACGTAATTCGTATTCAGCTCCTTGTACAGGTTCGAGAAGATCTCGATGTTCTTGGATATCTCGAAGTACTTGTCGTTGATGGCTTTGAACCCGAAAACCAGGCATGCGATGAGCGGAAGCAGGAGATACAGATACTTTCTCTTCATGATTAGCAGATTGTGTATGCGTTATACAGTAAACGGTAAAACTACATACATTGGTTTTATCCGGGACGGAATTCTTCCTGATTTGCACGGGAGGTGTCAGGAGAACAGGAACATCAGCGGCCTTAAAGGCGAGTTTTTGATGATCTTTTCAAGGCGTTCTTTCCTTTTTCTTTCAAGTATAGATTCACTTTTCTTTTCCGGTGTTGTATTTGTCATGGAAAGAAAATGGTCATAGTACCTGAACAGGTTCCATTGCCCGTCATGATACTCAAGGGCAGTCAGGTTTTCGACCCAGTCCCCGCTGTTCATGTAGGTGATCGGGACACCCCTGACCGTTTCCTGCCTCATTGCCGGCTGGTGGATGTGACCGCATACCACGACCTGGTGGTTTTGCGCCACGGCAGCCTCCATTGCTTTTTCTTCGAAATCCGAGATGAACTTCACCGCTTTCTTGACGGATCTTTTGACCATGTGCGCAAAGGAGATCGGCTCCCTGTGGAATTTCTGCCTCATCCTGTTGATGAAGGAATTTAGCCTGATCAGGTAATCATATCCGATCCCGCCGAGCCGCGCAAGGAACGGAGCCACGAGGATAGAGGCATCGAAGATGTCCCCGTGGAAGAACCAGTGGCTTTGGTTGTTGATCTTGAGTGTCAGTTGATCCCTGAGGTGCAACTGGTCGAATTTCATGTCGGAAAACTTGCGCAGGATGTTGTCATGGTTGCCTGTCAGGTAATAGACCCGGGTTCCTTTCAGTGCCATTTTAAGGACTTTCTGGACAACTTCAAGGTGGGATTTGGGAAAGTAGCTCTTTTTAAATTGCCAGGCATCGATGAAGTCTCCGTTGATGATGAGGCAATCAGGTTCGATAGACTTGAGATAATTGAGGAGTTCCACGGCGTGACACCCGTGCGTACCCAAATGTACGTCAGAAATGACTGAAATTTTGAGTTTTCTTTTCATGTATCATGAGACGTCAATCATGGAGACAAATTTGTCCATCTCATATTAAATGATCGTTAAATACGATTCCGCTGCTGCAAACTTTGGGTAAAGAAAAAGCCGGAAGGCAATATCCTCCCGGCTTTGTCATTTATTTGTGTATCCCGAGGCCTGCTCAGGTTTTGACTGCCCGTAAAATCAGGTAACCCCTTACTGGATTACGATTTGTTCCGTAAAGATGCGTCCATCCTGCTCAACTGACAGGACATAGGCACCTGGTCCGTATTTGCGCAGATTGACCTGTTCGTTGTAGATTCCGTCAAATCTGTTGAGCTGTTCCCTGTAGACTTCCTTTCCGGATACATCCGTCACCCGAATAGTCAGTGGCGCAGCCTCTGCGTTGAATTGCATGCGGAATTTCCCTTCAGAAGGATTCGGGAATACATGGAAGCTTTCCAAGTTGAGCTGGTTGTCCAGGCTGGTCGACACAACGGGTGGTTCCTGGATCGGCTTTGGATCGGATTCTTCGCCGGTTTCCGGGAGGTCATCCTTTTGGTCACAGGTGACACGCGCCCTCCATGTGTTTGCCATCGTTGGCATGGCGCTCCATGATTTGAGCGTGACAACCATGTTTGCTTCCTGCCCATCGCGGACGAATGTGACATTTACGTCTTCTCCCGGTACGTACCTGGATAACGCCTCGAGCAGGTCTTGATACCCATTGATATACTGGTCATCGATTGCTTTGATGTAGTCCCCATCATGCAGCCCGGATTCTTCCGCCCCGCCGCCCCCGATCAGGCTGCTGATCCGGATGCCGTCCCGGTCCGTTCCATGGGTGCTGACATAGACGCCTAATGCCGCACAATTGGCTCTGTTGATGGATGATTCCGATCCTTCGGAACCATGCCAGATGAAGAAATTTTCTACTTCCCCGTTTTGAGCGGGATCATCGGGGTCATGCTTGCTGATCAATGTGACATCATGGTAGCCTTGATAATCAATGTCTGAATGCACATGGATCCCGTCATTGGTGCGAAATACCATCCGGTCGGCATCAGATTCAAGCACCCCTTCCAGTTTCTTCCCATTCGCTGACCGGACCATAAACAGCCGCTCTTTATTTGAACCGTTCTCTTCGGTTTCAAAATCCCGGATCACTGTGATGGATACATCCTCTTCATCTTCCTTGAAGACGATTTCCTTGAGCACCTGATTCGCCCGGGAGCCTTCACCAATGATTTTTTCAATCACGACGTCTCCACCGTCATCCACCGTTTTTTTCACGATCACAATACGTTGTTTTCCGTCTTTTTCCGTTTGATTTGACTGTGCCATCAGGAGGGCACCAGTTCCGATGAGCATGGCACAAAACAGGAGGATCAATCTTTTCATCTTCATTGGGTTTTACAGGTTATTGAATTAAATGATCAGGTCGCAGGGTTCTCATATCATGACCTTCAGTGGATCAGAATGTTACAGTCAGAATTCCATTTTAACTTCCTTCTTCAGCTGGATGTCAATTTTTGAATCTTCATCCCCTGAATAGCGCTGAATGATCTTTTTGTATTTCTCATAAAGCACATCAGGCATTTTTTCACCGTTGATCCGGAGCTTTTTGTGATCCATTTTGATGGAATAACCTTTGTCCGGGTCGATCAATCCGTCTCTATATAATTCTTTAATTAAGGCATTTTCCGCAGAATCGCCACCAAAAATCATATCAGGCCGTATAAAATTTCGACGAATCACATCCTCCCGGCGGCGCTCCCTTTCCTTAAATCGCCTTTCCCTGTCCCTTGCCTGCTCCTCTATCTGTTGTTTCCGCAGCCGCATCATCTCCTCTTGCTGAATGTGCTGATTACGCAAATGTTGCTCAATCTCCTCTTTCAGGTGGAGTTTATTTAATTCCTGCTGTTCGATAAGTTCCCTGACCTGCTCTTCGCTCATACGGAGTTGTTCTTTCCAGTTTTCCTTGTTCTCCAGGAAATTTTCTTTCCATTCCTCCATCTCAAGCTGGTATTCTTTCGCCCAGTCTTCACCCTGGATCCATTCAAAGGATTCCCCGAATTTTCCGTCTTCGAAGATCCCGATCCAGTTTGAGTCACTGTTGAAGAAAAAACGGTCCCCGTCAAAATTCCACTCAAACCGGGGCAGCGTGCTGAACCGCATGGAGTCTCCAAAGAATTTAAACTGCCTTCCAATGCCTTTGATGATGGTGTCGGTCAATATTTCCTCGCCGTCGATAAACAGGACATCGCCATCCACGATGATTTCCACGTCTTCACCATTTCCGAGTCCCCTTTTCTCCACCTTGATGATGCGTTTCCCGTCTTCATCCAGTTTGCGGATGATGACATCCTGTTCGCCATGCAGGACATGGGGCGGATGCGGCGGCTTTGGAGGCATGACATGTGTCGGCGGATGTGGCGCTCCAGGTGGCGCCGGAGGTACGGGAGGATTGGGCATCGCCGGGGGAGCAGGCGGAGACGGAGGTGCCGGGACGTTTTCTGAGTCGGCTATTAATTCCTCCACTCTTGACGCATAATTGCGATATTCTCTTTCCGGGATCGTCTTGCCATCGATGATGAGTTCCACGATCTCACCGTTTTCAACGGTGACTTCGATCTGTTCATCGTCAGAGTACTTGCTGATCTTTGTTTTTACTGTTGACTTTCCGGGGATCGTGTCCCGGGTGACCTCAATGCCAGGAACAGGTAAACTCACCAGACTGGTCTCGATTTCGATTGGGGCGTTCTCTGCTGCCAATTCATCTGACCTGGCAACCTCGTTGCTCATGGAGAGCAGCATAAAACAGCCGATGCACAGGATTGTCGCAAATAATTTTTCCATCGTATTTGATTTGTGATATGGTTGATTCAATATTCTTTTGATCC
>JARQTN010000066.1:0-3863 GCA_029976695.1 Lewinellaceae bacterium | reverse complement strand
AGGTAATCAAACCGCCTGATATGGGCCAGTTCGTGGGCAATGATCGCTTCAAGTTCATCCGGGCTCAGTTGGTTCAGGGCCCCGATGGGAAACAGGATCAGCGGTTTCAGGTGGCCGAGTACCATCGGTACTTTGGCAATGGTGGAAGTGGCGATGCGGATTGTTTCCTTGAGTCCCAGTTTGGCCTGCAATACATAAAGCGTATGGTGTCCTGGAAGTATAACGGGAGCACTTGTTCTGCGCATATGGTTGATATACACCAGCCCGCCTGCCATCCTGACCGTGAAGATGATCATACCCGAAAGCCAAAATGCCACAAGGAATGGATGGTAGTCATCCAGGAGCCCGTGCCAGCTGTTTGCCCCGCCTGCCTGGGCAAGACCTGCCTGTTCATTGATGCCACTGGAAAATGTAAATGGGGAAAATGCTGTCCCCGTCGGCAAGTTAGTGCCATGGTAGTAAAAAATAAATGTGCAGACCGATGAGATCAGGACCATGAAAAGGGCGAGCATGGAAGCCTGATAGCGCAGACTGGCACGTTTTGGTGGTACCCATTGCAGGAAAAATGCCAGGGCCAGCGCAACGAGGGAAGCCTGCCAGATCGAATGAAAGAAAGTCCACCCGAGTGCATAGATCATTTCTTCACCAAGCCAGTGAGTCAGCGTATTCATGACTGTTTGTTTTCAATTTCCTGAATGATTGCTTTGATCTCGTCCAGTTCACTGGGTGATGTGCGCTCATTTCCCAGGAGTTGCATCACGAGTTTCGATGCCGACCCCTGGAAGGCCAGGTCGAGGAACTTGTTGAGCAGGTCCTTCTGGACATTTTCCTGTGATACCTGTGCGGTGTAAATGTGGCTGCGGGATTCTGTATTCCTCGATACGAGTCCCTTGTCATGCATGATCTGCAGAAGCTTCAGGGTGGTTGTATAGCCGACTTCCCGGCTTTCATTCAGGGTGTCATTGACCACGCGTACGGAAGAGGGGCCATTTTCCCAGAGCACCTGGAGAATCTCGAGTTCGGCATCCGTCGGTTTCATATTTTCCATTTGCAGTGTATTAATACGAAATGCTTCGTAGATACAATGTTAAGGGAGAATGGCATGCATTGCAAGTTTAACTACGATAGCTTTCGTACTTTAACCAAATTTTAACATTTTGCCAGTCTCTCCCTGATAAAGACAATGTGGTTTCGGAAGAAGTGGCTCCGGCGGATCAACATCAGTGCAAAAGTTTCCGTTTTTTCTTATCTAAGAGGTCCGTTCTCCTGATGCGTGCAGGTCACAAAGGGTCATCAAATCTGCTGGCCTGTCGGCCCGCAAGTGCAGATGGAGTGCGGTACACTCAAGCGCATGAATCATTGACCAAAGCCTTTAAACAGATCAAGTCCATTGCAATCCATATCCTCCTGCTCTGCCTTGTATCCCCGATCATCGGGCAGGCGGAACTTTCGCCGCAGGAAAAAGTGGAAGATGTCTCTTACCTTTCCGGGGCGCTGCTGGAGGCGCATCCATCGGCCGGGCGTTATACAACTGTAGAAGCGGTCATGTCGCTGGCTCAGAGCCTCAAGGAGGCAGTCAGTTTCGGGAAAGAAAAGTTTTCGTTCCGCCTGGCTGTTGCGCATATCGTGGCCAGGATGCATTGTGTGCATACTTCATTGCTTTCAGCCAAAAGGATCACGAAAAAATACCTGCGGAAACACGGTTTACCTGCGGTCCTGCCGGTACAGACCTGGTATGACGGAGAAGAATTGTGGCTCGCACATGTATTTCTGGATACGCTCCGGGATTTGAAAGGGATGCGGGTAGACTCGATCGATCACAAGCCGGTGGGCGAAGTCATGGAGGCGTTGATGAAATACCGGTCAGGTGACGGGTATGGGGATGCATTCATGCGGGCGACGATCAACAGGAGCGTCCAGTTTTCCCTGCTTTACAAGCAATATTACCAGCCGGATACGGCCATTTACATGAGCGGCACCGTGCGCGGGGAGCGCAAAACGGCTCTCGTTCCCTTTCGGAAAATGAAGATCCCGGTCCTCAGGAGGTCGGTCAAAAACCCGCTGTTCGAGACGCCGAACCACAGTTTCTACCTGGACTCCCAGAGCATGGCCGCCGTACTCCGCATCGAATCATTCAACCCCCAGCGGAAAACCAGGCGGTTTTACAGGAACCTCTTTTCCTGGCTTGAGGAAAACCGGGTTACGGACCTTGTGATCGACCTCAGGGGAAACTCCGGCGGCAATATCAATGAGGCGAAAAGGCTGCTTACCTATACCCAGGACACGACCGTGTTTTATACCCTGGAGAAACAAAGGCAAAAGTTATGCAGGTACGGGACATTCATGTCCAATTATTATGCGTTTGCGGATTTTATCAGGAGAAGGGTGTTTTCCTGTGCAAAAAGATATCGCAAGGACGGGCGGTTTATCCTCGAACAAAGGAAAAAACCCCGGAAGAAACACCGATTTAAAGGTCAGATCTATATCCTGCAAGACGGCTTTACGGCCTCTTCATCCAGTTTCGTTTCTGCTTACCTGGACCAGAATGCCAATGCCATTGTCATCGGGACCGAATCCGGTGGTGGTGCTGCAGGGAATAACGGGCTGCTTTATGCGACATCAAAGTTGCCGAATTCCAGGATCAGGGTGCGCCTTCCGCAATATTGGTTAAATTACCACCTGAAACCTGACAGGGGACGGGGTGTGGTGCCCGATATCCCGGTGCATTACACCATTGATGATGTCATGGCACATCGTGACCTTGAAATGCAGGTTGTCAGATCGATCATCAAAAAGAACAAATCATGAAATGGGGAATAGCTGGATACGGGCGGTTCGCACCCAAATTCCTCGAAAGCCTTGTGAGCATCCGGGATGAATCCATCCATGCCATCGCCACACGCTCCGGGCAGGAACGTGCGCGGCAGGATTTTCCTGGCACAAAGATCTACAATGCTTACGAGGAATTGTTCCATGATCCAAATGTGGAGATCGTATACGTCTGCACGACCCATAATTTTCACCGTGATTTGACACTGGCGGCCCTGCAGAACGGAAAGCACGTCATCTGCGAAAAACCCATGGGTGTGTCCGTCGAAGAAACCAGTGAGATGATCTCGGCAGCGAGGAAGTATGACAGGTTCCTCATGGAAGCGATGTGGACCCGGTATTTGCCGGCATACCTGGCCGTCAAGCAGATGGTTGAGGATGGGGAGATCGGTGAAATTCAGTACATCACGGCAGATTTTGGCTTTAAGAGTGACCTGCCTCCTGAACGCAGGCTGCTGAATCCCGCTCTTGCCGGAGGAGCGCTTTATGACCTGGGTGTGTATCCGATCGCCCTGGCCAACGACTTCCTGGGAGAGCCTGACGAAGTTTATGCGGGCTGCATCCGTGCCCGCACCGGGGTAGATGAAAGCATCAGCATGCGCCTGGAGTACCCGGAAGGCAGATCGGCCCACCTCTTCTCAAGCATTGGGTTGGATTCGAGCAACCAGGCAAGACTATACGGAACAGATGGCACGATTGTCATGGATCTATTCTGGAAAGTGCAGCGCTTTGCCGTCATCCAGGGCGGATCTGAGCAATGGTTTGAGTTTCCCTATTTACGCACCGGATATCTCCATGAGATTCTCGATGCGATCAACTGCATCGAGCGTGGCAAGATCCAGCCCACGCTCTTTACCCATGAGGACAGCCTGCTCAGCGCCAAGATCGTCGATTCTGTCAGGGTTCGTGCAGGGCTGACGTTTTAATCCTGAAATGGAGGAAAAGCACTCCCCACTCATGTATTCAATGTACTCAGTGATCATGTACTCAGTAATCATGTACTCCCTGCCCTTGTCAGAACTTTGATGGACATG
>JARQTN010000065.1 GCA_029976695.1 Lewinellaceae bacterium | reverse complement strand
GTATTTCAGACCAACGCTCCGCGATCTGGTTTTTAACAGACAGTCAGTTACCTGCAGCTCCTGTGCAGCCTTTTTAATTGTTCCACACTGTTGATAAGAACTTCCTCGCCTGTCCGCTTGATTTTAACAGTAATCGGGTACACAATCTCGGGCCTGTCCATGCTGCCTTCGTTGTTTTCCCTCCAGTCCCTCAATAATTGCCGGAATTCCGAAACGGAATTTACTGTTATCGGGTCTTCGCCATCTGGAAAGTCGATATCGATCGGATAAACAATTGTAAAACAGGTGCGGTGCGGCCTTGGGCCAATCTGGTGGTTTTGGAGCATTTCCCCGCAGGTGTTCCGGACCGCCTCAAGGTCTTCAGGCCCGTTGATCTGCATCATCGTCCTGTCCCTGAACTGGATCGTAAACGGGAAAACCGGTTTTGGCCGTACCGTATTGCCAGGATTATTGTCTTTCCACTCCTGCAGCTGGAGGTGGAGTTGTTCCCTGTTTTGTGCCTGGATCTGGCTGCCGTCGGGAAGTTCGAGTGTAAAGGGAAACTGGATATGAAAGCACCTGTTGACACCGTAAGGTGCGCCAAACACACCACCATCACGGTCTGTGATCTCCATATCAATGTAATCCTCTACGGTCACGGCATCTGTTTCCGAATCTTTGTCGCAGGATGTGATCAGCATTGCAACCATCAGGAAGGGAATCAAAGCCCAAATTGCTCTTTTCATTTTTCTTCTTTTTAAAAGTGTTGATGAAATCAATCTGTTATCAACCATATAAGCTTTGGGTTCGAGCGTTGTACTCAAATTTCTGCAAAAAATTTTGCATTCCCCTTTTTTTCCTGCTGATATCGGTCATGGATACCAATTCCTGTTTTCGGGTCGTTTTGTGTGAGAGCTTGTCTTTTATATATAGAAAACATATCATATATGGCATAGTTTTTGAACCTTTATCAAGTCCGCCCTGAATACAGTGAAATAATGTGAGAAAATGAAATGGAATCAAAGGCTGTTTTTCCAGAGGGGTCTTGTGCTGTGTGGTGTCGCCTTTCTTTTCCTTAGTAGTTTCCTCTATTTCGGAGCCGGCAAGTTATCCAGGCAGGTTGCATTGTTCCTTGCGGAACAGGTCGAAACGGATCTTTCGGTCGGCTCGGGCAATGTAAACATTGTTTCTTCCTTTCCATGGGTCGCCGTCTCTTTCCGGGATGTGCATATCGGCGGTAGATCCGGTACCCCATTCATTGATCATTGTGATCTTACGGCATTGCTCCACCCCGTGAAGGCGCTTTTCGGGGAGGTGCATATGACTCGTGTTCGGTTGAAAGGCGGATCCGTGCACATCGAGAAAAAGAACGGGGCTTTTAATTACCAGGTTTTCAAAAAGGCAGCTCCGGAAGATTCTTCTTCTGATCTGTTGTTTATGGTCAGAGAGGCACAATTAGAGAATATTCATTTTACATACCAGGATACGCAAAATGGACAGGATTACAACCTGCTGATCCAGACCGGTAAGTTAAACGGCCAATTCTCCTCCTCCCTGATCAGCATGGAGACGGATATCCGGATCAGGTCAAAACATATCCGTGTTCTGAAGAACAGCTTTGCTCAAAATGTACCCTTGCGGATATCCGGTCACATTGGGATCAACCTGGATCACCGGTATTTCACGTTTACAGATCTTTCCATCGCCTCGGGAAAAACCCGGCTTTTATTGGCAGGATCGATCCGTGACTGGAACACGCACACCGCCTACAGGCTTGACCTGAAAATGCCGGATGGCTCTTTTGATGATATCCTGCATATTTTGCCCGGCCGGATGACATCCTGGACAACTACGTGCTTGCCAGCAGGAAATGTTTATGCCGAGGCGCAGATCCGGGGCAGGTCCGGGGCACATGAACATCCGCATATCTCACTCCACCTGAACCAGACAAACGGCAAACTTTTCTTTCCGCACGCGAAGGAAGAGATAACAAATGTCCGATACCAATTCACTTTTGACAACGGCGGTGCCAGGACCCTGCAATCTTCCATTGTTGTCCTGGATCAATTTGAAGGGAACTATGACGGCGACGTTATCTCCGGAAACTTTGAGGTAAAACACCTCAATTTCCCGATTGGAAATGGAAGGATTTCAGGACAATTCCCGGTTCGCCTGTTTAACCTGGAGGGTAATGACCCCTTGTTTACATCTGGATTCATAACTCTTAATAGTCTGACTATCAACGATTTATGGATAGATTTTATATCCGCTGACCGGATTCTGGATGCCTTGAAAGGAGGGGCAAAACTGGATTCTGTGACATTGTCTTATCAACAAAAACCACTTTGTCTCGCTTCCGGGAATATTTGGCTGGAACATGGGGAGATCTCGGTGGATTCCATCGAGTTTCAGTTTGCCCGGTCCTCCGGGCGGCTTTCTGGTACGATCGACCAGTTGGGGAAATCAATCAATTTGAATAATCCCGACCTGGTCATGTATCATCTTGATCTGGATGCCTCTTCGGTCTGCCTGGATGATTTCATTTCTCCTGAACAAGCAATCTCTGCAAATACACAGGAGCAGGGTTTGGCCAGCTTTGTCCATCAAAAACAGATCAGCCTCCCTTCCGGAAACCTGACCGGAAAGATCGATACATTCTCCTGGGGGGAAAAAAGAATGTTAAACATGACGGTCGATTTTGCAAGTACGCCGCATACATTGTTTGGTATAGCGCAATTCAATAGTGCTTCGGGGGGTGTGCATACTGATTTCGAGATCCACTGTGATCAGAATTACCACCTGGATGCACGTGTCCGGATTGACCAGGTACAATTGTCGGAGGCCTTCAGGCAATGGAATGATTTTGGCCAGGATATCGTGACCTCTGATCAGATCGGCGGCATGCTGGACGGGCAGGTCTGGATCAATGCGACCATGGACAGGCAAGGCATGCTCCTGCCAAAAACACTCCATGCTGTCATGGGCATCCAGATCTCGGATGGCGAACTCAACCGTCTCGGGATGCTCGAGCATTTTTCGAAGTATATCCATATCAAAGATTTGCAGAATCTCAGGTTTGCAACGCTCAGGAACTACATCGAGGTCAAAAATGGCCAGGTGTTCATCCCGGCTATGTTTATCCAGAGCAATGCGGCCAATCTGACGGTAAACGGGGTCCATGGCCTGGATCAGCGGATCCTGTACAATATCAAGATCAATGCCGGACAGGTACTGGCAAAGCAATTCAAAAAGTTCAACCCAAAACTGGAACCATTGCCTGCTGTAAAGGAAGGTTTTATTAACCTGTATTACACAATCTTTGGAACAACCCGTGATTTCAAGTATGAGTCAAACAAAACCGGTGTGCACTCCAGTTTCAGGCAGAGTGAAGAGATCCGGCAGCATGTACTGGAAAGATTACGCAGCGAATTTGAACACGTGCCAGACTGGATGGAGCCCGAAGAATGGCAGGATATCCCTGAATACGGAGTTCCGCTGACTGACCCGGGCACCGAAATCCGGTACCTTGATGTGATCAAGGGAATGCCTCGATAACAGGACCCCTTCTTTCTTTTGGCAAAAACCTGTTCATCTTCCATTTGATCTTTTCCCACATCCGCGTGAATTCTTTTTCTTTGTGCAAAGAACAGATTTCATGTCATCAGGGATTAAAATAAAAGCGCCGGCAACGATTTCCAACCTGGCCTGTGGATTCGATGTATTAGGGGCAGCCATCCATCTTACCGCCGATGAAATCGTCGGCCACCTTGTCGACAAGCCCGGGGTGCATATCAAACAGATCTACGGAGTCAAAAAGGCCCTTTCGACCGATCCGTCAAAAAATACGGCAGGTGTTGCCATCCGGTCCATGCTGCGGTTCTTGCGTGCAGAGAAAGTGGGGATTGAACTTGAGATCTACAAGAAGTTGCCGATCGGCACCGGCCTCGGATCGAGTGCCTCCAGTGCAGCTGCGGCTGTCATGCTTGCCAACGAATTGTTGAAAAGGCCTCTTTCGAAGCA
Source organism: Lewinellaceae bacterium (assembly GCA_029976695.1). Lineage (GTDB taxonomy): Bacteria > Bacteroidota > Bacteroidia > Chitinophagales > Saprospiraceae > JARQTN01. The sequence goes on along the minus strand of JARQTN010000065.1, from coordinate 3,189 downwards.
GGAACTTGTCCCTTTTGCCGTATTGGGTGAATTGTCTGCTGACGGCGCACTGCATGGCGATAATGTAATCCCTTCCCTGTTAGGGGGAATCATTTTTATCCGGGACATCAGGAGCCTTTCCTATAAACGGGTGTATCATCCGCCCGGATTGTACATTTCCATTGTTTTCCCTGAAGTGAGTGTACTGACCAGGGAAGCCCGTGCGATCCTGAAACCGGAGGTGCCAATGAAAAAAGTCATCCGTCAGACGGGAAACCTGGGGGGCCTGATCCTGGGCTTGCAAAATGGCGACTTTGACATGATCAGTCATTCGTTGCAGGATGTGATGATCGAACCCCAGCGCGCGCACCTCATCCCCTGCTTCCATGAAGTACAGGAGACGGCGCATCTTGCCGGGGCGCTGGGTTGCTCCATTTCCGGATCCGGCCCCACAATTTTTGCCTTTTCCAACGAACTCCAAAAAGCAGAGGAAATCGCACAAAAGATGCAAGAGGTTTATACACGCAATAAAATAGACTCCCGCATCCATGTGGGTACGGTGAACGAGGAAGGCAGCATCCTCTGCTGATGTTCCACGTGGAACATCTTTTTCTCATTTTCTTTTCCATGTTCCACGTGGAACAATCAAACCATTTCCGTGTTCTTTGATAATTTAGTATCCGGCATACATGACACTCAGGATAGGGTTCGCGATTTCATTCATTCAAACTGAAATTTCTCATGTATCGTATTCCGCTTTTCCTGCTGATCCTGTTTGCCCAAATCTCCTTTTCCCAGGAGATCAACAAATTTGAACAGATCGATCGCCTTTTACCGACTCCCAATACATACCGTACAGCATCCGGTGCACCGGGCCATGAATACTGGCAGCAAAAGGCAGATTATCAGATGGAGATCAGGCTGGATGATGAAAACCAGCGGATCCATGGCGAGGAATCCATTACCTATCACAACAATTCGCCTGATGTCCTGACATATCTCTGGCTGCAGCTGGACCAGAACCGGAGGGCAAAAGATTCAGATACGTATAAGGTTAGTACCAATAGCCTCGATGACCGGGTCTCTACGCGTACTCTCGAAAGGATGGAAAATGATTTTGATGGCGGGTTTAAAATCGAATGGGTCCGGGATGCACAGGGGAAGGCGCTGCGCTATACCATCAATAAGACGATGATGCGGGTAGACCTTGAGAAGCCACTTGCCCCTGGACAACATACTACTTTTGCCGTTAAATGGTGGTACAATATCAATAACCGGATGGAAATCGGCGGAAGGTCCGGCTATGAATATTTTGAGGCGGATGACAATTATCTGTATACGATAGCACAGTTCTTTCCCCGCATGTGCGTGTATTCCGATGATGACGGGTGGCAAAACAAACAATTCCTGGGCAGGGGTGAATTTACGCTCACTTTTGGCGACTATGATGTAAAACTCACGGTACCGGAGGACCACCTTGTGGCCGCAACCGGGGAACTGCAAAACCCGGCAAAAGTCCTGACACGGGTGCAATCAAAACGTTTTGAAGAAGCAAGGAAATCCTATGATCAACCCGTCCTCATTGTGACTGAAAAGGAGGCAAGGGAAAATGAACAGGACAAAGCCAAAGAAGAGAAAACATGGCACTTCAAGGCAGAAAATGTACGTGATTTTGCCTTCGCCTCATCAAGGAAATTTATCTGGGACGCCATGGCGGTAAAGCAAGGAGACCGGACCATCATGGCCATGTCCATGTATCCGAAGGAAGGAAACCCGCTTTGGGAAAAATATTCTACCAAGGCTGTTGCTCATACGCTCAAATGGTACTCGCACTACACATTTGACTATCCATACCCGGTGGCCTGGTCAATCCATTCCAACAGGATTGGCATGGAATATCCCATGATCTGTTTTAACGGCGGCCGACCCGAAGCAGACGGAACGTACTCGGAACGCACAAAATACGGCATGATCAGCGTGATCATCCACGAAGTCGGCCACAATTACTTTCCCATGATCATCAATTCCGATGAAAGGCAATGGACCTGGATGGATGAAGGGCTCAATACATTTTTGCAATATCTGAGCGAGCAGCAATGGGAACGTGATTATCCCTCCCGGCGGGGTGCCGCATTCAAGATTGCACCATACATGGGCGGTGACAAGTCCCGCATCTCCCCCATTATGAGCAATTCGGAGAATATCTGGCAATTTGGAAACAATGCCTACGCCAAGCCGGCCACAGCACTCAATATCCTGCGCGAAACGGTCATGGGCCGCGAATTATTCGATTATGCATTCAAGGAATACGCGAACCGCTGGAAATTCAAACACCCCGAACCGGCAGACTTTTTCAGGACCATGGAAGATGCATCAGGCGTTGACCTGGACTGGTTCTGGAAGGGGTGGTTCTTCACTACCGATCATGTTGATATTGCCCTGAAGGAAGTCAAGTGGAAAAAACCCAATTCAAGGAACCCTGAAGTACAGGGATCCTATGAAGATCAGTATACAGAAGAGAATCCGCACGGGATATCCAGTATCAGGAATCGCAAAGAAATTGAAAAAACATATAACGAGATTGACCCTACACTCAATGACTTTTACAATAAACTCAACCGGGACTCGCTTGCGTCAGCCGAATACCGGTCATTTATGGAATCGCTGTCAGATGATGAAAAAGAAACCATTGTAAAGGACAACCACTACTACGAGCTCACATTTGAAAATATCGGCGGGCTGGTGATGCCCGTGATCTTCCAGTTTGTTTTCACGGACGGAACAACAGAAGACATCCGGATACCTGCGGAGATCTGGAGGCAAAACAACTCTCAGGTCACAAAAGTATTTGAGACGGAGAAGGAAGTGGAAAAGATCATCCTCGACCCATACCTGGAAACGGCAGATACAGACAGGAGCAACAACTATTTTCCGGAAGAAAAGCAGTTGAACCGCTTCGACCTTTTCAAATCAAGGAATTTCCAGAGCAGGCCGAACCTGATGCAGCAGTCCAAAAAAGGAAAAACGTAGTTAAATCAACTCTTTGTTTGCCCGGCGACCTCCTTCTTGTAGTGTTTTGCCAGGAAATCGGCAAGCACCCTGTTAAAATCCTTCGGGTGTTCCATCATGGGTGCGTGGCCGCACTTATCAAAAAAGACCAGCTCGGTATGCTCGATTAGTTCATCAAACTTTTCAGCAACAAAGGGCGGA
>JARQTN010000064.1:2456-28094 GCA_029976695.1 Lewinellaceae bacterium | reverse complement strand
GGGAAAAAGTGATTTTGAGACTCATGGAGACAGGACAAAAACACGAAGCAGTGGAAATGCACGATATCGGCCCATTGTAAAAAGCCGGTTTCTTTTTTCTCCATAAAGAATTTTTTATTTTATCCGAAACCGAAGAACTGCATTTCAAAGTATTGATGTTATGACGCTTGAATTCCTGACGATTCTTTTCCTGTCTGTTCCACTTTCCGGAACTCCGAATAATGGATATGACATCCATTCGATTCTGACAGATGGACGTGTAAACGGTGTGTATGTTGCAGATCCCTGCGCACTCTTGAGTAACGAGTTGCTGCAAAGGCATTTCACCATCGGCAACGCTGAAGTCACCCGTTCGCCCTCCAAATATTCACCCCATCCGCTCTGTATTGCCACATGGCCCAAACCTGATGCGGAGGCCATTGAAGCGGAGAATGAGGCCAATATGATGGCATATATGACCGCAAAAATGCAGGGCAATGATGAGGAAGCTTCAAAATTGCGCAAACGAAGTACCAATGAAGTCAGCCTGACGATCAACAAGGACACGTATGAAACAGCTGAGAAGGCATCTGCTGGTTTTGATAATGCGATGCGGATTCTGCGTGAAGGGATGACGGTGACAGTCAGAGGAAAGGAAACAAAAAGCCCGACCTATGAAACGACCCCGGTAGAAGGCGTGGGAGAAAAGGCGATGTGGGTAAGCCGAATGAATCAGCTGAGCGTCTTGTCGGGGAAGAAGATCTTTCATCTGGGAGTTCTTGTTGGAAATGATCCACAGGCCAACCTTGCCCATGCCAGGGAAGTGGCGAAGGATTTGTGTGCATCAATTCATTAATCCGGTATCCAGATAAGAGAAATATCGCTTATCTTGAGGGTCATCGGAATTTCAAAAAATCCCTGGTTTGAAAACCATCTCAATCCGTGGGGCCGCCATTACCGCCGGTATTTCCATACTGGTCATGACAGCTGCAGCTGTTGTTTCTAACGACCTGACGATTGGCAGGTTGGTTATTCCCGGGGACGCGCTGGCTACAACAGAGAATATCCTTGCTTTTGAGGGGACCTTCCGGTTAGGGATTTTCAGCTGGATTGTGGTCCTCCTTTGTGACCTGCTTGCCGCATGGGGTCTTTATCAATACTTCAGGCCAGTGAACAGCGGGATTTCATTAATGATGGCATGGTCCAGGCTCGCCTATATCGCAATGCTTGGCGCTGCGATCTTTCACTTTATTCACGTGCTCGTGATCATTGGTTCTGAAAGCTATGTCGAGGCATTTGGTACAGGCCAGCTGCAGGCACAGATCCATTTGTATACCGAAGCATTTGAAAAGACCTGGTCAGCGGCACTTATCGTTTTCGGCTTGCATATCCTCCTGCTGGCATGGCTCATCCTGCGGTCCTCATATGTGCCTGTGTTTTTTGCGATCTGGTTGCTTGCCGGCGGTTGCGGTTATTTTATTGTCCATAGTTCAAAACTTCTTTTTCCGGTATATGGGGATTTCATCCGCATGGCAGAATGGATTTTTTTACTTCCCATGCTGGGGGAAGTGGCCCTGGGTGTGTGGCTTGTCTGGAAGGGTAAAAACGTTGTACTCCGGGAACACGGTCCGGAACCATCATAATATTTTACAATACGAAGAGGCATTCTAAGTGTAACAAACAGGTATTCCCCGCGAACAGTCGTTGACGTGATAAGTAACTTTCTGCGCATCTTTATAACCTTTCCATAAAGCGAAACCGGAACAGATGGCATTAATCGGAAACTTGATCAAAAAAGGGATTGCACTGAACAGTATGTTCACCGGAGGTACTAAAACACCTGCCAGGCTCCAGCGTGAGGTGCTGAAAAAGCTAATTTCCGAAGCACAGGATACGGCATTCGGCATTTACTATGGCTTTTCAGAGCTCCTTGAGCGTGAAGATCTCATTACCGGATTCAAGCAGCGTGTCCCGATCCATGATTATGATGAAATGCACCGCCAGTGGTGGAATCAGCAACATCAATATCCGGACATTACCTGGCCGGGAAAGCCGGCCTTCTTCGCCCTGAGCAGCGGGACAACAGGCAAGGCCAGCAAGCGGATTCCGATCACGGAAGCATTCCTGCAAAGCATGCGTGATGTCGGTATTTCATTGATCAGGTCGCTCCCGAACTATGATTTTCCGGAGGAACTGTTTGAAAGTGAAGTGCTGATGCTGAGCAGCAGTGCCAACCTCGCCAAAAGTGATGAAGGCCACCTTAAAGGCGAGATCAGCGGGATCAACGTGCGCAATTTCCCGGGATGGTATGATTTCTTTTACCGGCCGGGAAAGGAAATTGCACGCATCGACAACTGGGACGACAGGGTGGAGGCTATTGCCAGGAAAGCACCGGAATGGAATATCGGTGCCATTGCCGGCATTCCTTCGTGGGTATTGCTCATGATCAGGAAAGTGATGGAAGTCCACGGACTGGACACGATCCATGACATCTGGCCAAACCTGACCGTATATGCAAGCGGCGGCGTGGCCTTTGAAACGTATCGGAAGGACTTTGAGGAAATTTCTGCCCGCCCGCTTGTGATCATGGACACCTACCTGGCTTCCGAAGGGTTCTTTGCCTATACAGCCAGGCCGGGGCCCCTGGACATGCGCCTGGCGATCGAGCACGGGTATTTCTATGAATTCATTCCATTTGATGAACGGGGTGTTGACGAACGTGGCAAAATCCTCGAGGAACCGGTTTCCCTGCATATCGATGAAGTCGTGACAGGACAGGATTATGTGCTCGTAATCAGTACCTGTGCGGGTGCATGGCGGTACGTGATCGGGGATACGATCAGGTTTACCAGCCTGGATCCGCCCGAGATCCTGATCACCGGTCGGACAAAGTTTTTCCTCAATGTGGTCGGCTCACAGTTGTCCGAAGAAAAGCTGGATGCCGCCATTCTGGATGTATCCGGGCAGATGGGCATCAAGGTGAATGAATATGCCGTGGCAGCGATCAGGAACGAAGAGAATGCATATATCCATCAATGGGTCATTGTGACGGACAAACCTGGCGTGGATGAAGGATTGTGTGCAGAAAAACTTGACGCAGCCCTGCAGGAAGCAAATAAAAATTACAAAGTGGCCCGCAAGAAGGCATTGAAAGGGGTGCAGGTTTTGGCGATCAGTAAGGAGATGTATCACAACTATCTCGAGGAAAACAGGAAAAAAGGAGGCCAGGTGAAGACGCTAAAGGTGATGAAATCTGAAAAAATGGAAGAGTACCTGAAATTCATTCGGGGCTAAACGACCGGGTCGATCAAAACTTCCCGTGCGATAAATGAACGGGCGTCTTCGATGGACATGTAATACCGCTTGAGTTTGTTCCTGTAGCTTTCGTGGATTAGATCGTGATTGAACAGAAATTCTTTCGTGGCAATGATCTGGTCGTGAAACCCCTGTGCCATGGCAATTTCATCAGCGCGTCGTTCAGCTTCCCGGCGGAAATCACCGGACGTGATATACCGGATCCCAAACCCGAGCATATCGATTGCGGGCCGGTTCATATAATCGACGACATGTCCAAGCTCATGGGCAAACCAGCCAACCAGGATATCTTCCGACAGGCCGTCTACCCTGATGTTACTGCTGTCACGCACAAATTCCGCCAGCCGGATCCTGTACGTATCGATACCATTAAAAAAAGAGTCAAATCCAATCACCGGCTGGGCCTGCATCGTCGAACCTTTTAGATGTGTACCCTCGAGGATGATGTTGATGTGTTCCGGAAACTGAAAGTGCCGGAGCGTTTCATTGAATAGTGACTTGATCCTTTGGTCCTGGACATTCCTGAACTTGATCTTTTGCGATGCCTGCATCTGAGTATTCCTGTTTGACCGTTTATAACACACAGAAAGAGTATATTGTTATGCACGTCCATTTTTTAAGAAACGACAAGAAGCCAGAATGAACCCGAAGGTCAACCTGTATTTACGAGATGGCTGCGGCCGCTGTGCATTGTATAAAACACCGGAATGCAAGGTCCACACCTGGAAGGAAGAACTTGTACACCTCAGGGAAATCATTCTGGATTGCGGACTGGAAGAAGAGCTGAAATGGGGTGTTGCCTGCTACACCTATGGGAAAAAGAATGTCTTGCTCCTGAGCGCCTTGAAGGACTATTGTACCCTGAGTTTTTTCAAAGGTGCGCTTTTGAAAGATGATAAAGGTTATCTCGAAAAGCCGGGAAAAAATTCACAGGCCGCAAGGCTGTTCAAATTCACAAAGGTCCGGGATATCATTGACCTGGAGCCCGTTATAAAAGCATACGTGTGCGAGGCGATCGAGGTGGAAAAGGCAGGCCTGAAAATTGATTTCAAGGCAAAAAACGAACTCCAGCTACCTGAAGAATTAAAACAGAAATTCAGGGAGACCCCAGCCCTCGAAAAAGCGTTTAATGGATTGACTCCTGGCCGCCAACGTGGATATGTCCTGTATTTTTCGGGTGCCAAACAATCCAAAACCCGCTCTGCCCGCATTGAAAAATATGCACAGAAAATCCTCGATGGCAGGGGCTTTCATGATTGAATAACCAAACAATCGCGCCTGTGACCTTTCGGTTCAGTTATTCAATTGTTCCGTTATTCGCATGTTCATTTGTTCCGTTCCGAATACGCGAACCATCGAACAACAGAATACATGATCTATTGAGCCTGCACCCTGTCAGTTCAGTTATTCAATTATTCAGTTATTCGCATGTTCATTTGTTCCGTTCCGAATACGCGAACCATCGAACAACAGAATACATGATCCTTCGAACGAAAATCAGTCCCGATCAATTGGGTTTGTCTTCCACCCAAATGGCCTTTTCAAATGCTTCCCAGTGCGCGTCTGTCATGCGTCCGGGGGTAAACAGGCAAATGCCGGCGGCGCCATTATCCATGGAAGCCTGAATGGCCGTACCGATCTCTTCAGGCAGCAGGCCGTGGTTTTCCGGGTCTTTTTCAGAGCCTTTTTTCTCGGGGCGCGGACAAATGAACAATCCGCTGTAGATCGGGACACGATCATTGATCGCCTCAACGCCTTCTTTGGTCACGTCTCCAACCCATTCCGGCCCTTTAAGGTAAAAGTCGTTGTAATTCATCGGGTAAAACGCATCCAGCTTCCATTTGTCCCATTCCTGGCGGACGATCTTTTTGGCCACCGAATTCGGACCGGGAAATACGGCCGCATTGATTTCCTTGCCCGTTTTGTGGACGTCTTCCACCAGCCGGTTGACCAGGTTTGTGATCAGGTCATAGCGGAACTGCTTCCATTCCTGCACGGTTGAGGGATCTTCGACTTCACGGATGTCAATGCCTGATTTCTCCTTGAAATCGGATACGCATTTGTCACAGTAGCAATAATCGTATTCCGGGTATTCGCGGTCCATAACCAGGCCGTATTTGTCCCACAGCCCCCGCGCCAGGATCACATCGGGAAACCGGATGTAGTCCAGGTGCACACCATCGATCTCATCCACCTTTGCCACCGAGGTATACATGTTGGAGAGGAACTGGTAGACACCCTCATAGTTGGGGCAGAGGAATTTGTAGTAATCCACATAGGCGGGATGTGTCAGGGCGCTTTCACCTTTGCCGTTCACCCCGTACCAGGAGGAGTCCAAGCCAGGCTTCATCGTCTGCACCATGGTCGGGATCCAGGCGTGGAATTCCATTCCGGCTTCCTTGACCAGCTTGCCGACCCGCGCATAGGTCGCCGGGTCCTGCCCGCCGTTGTACATCAATCCGTCAATGCCTTTTGCCTTGAGTCCGGCAAATTGCTCCATGAGTTCCGCATCTGTGGCTTCACCGGGTCCGCTGACCCAGCCGTATACCGGAATCTTTTTCATGGTTTCTTTTTGTTGACAGGATTGAAACGCAAAAAATAAGAATGACAGGAAAATAAATGCCCACCTCATACACAAATTTTTTTTGAGTTTGGAAAAACGGAATTCAGGTTGTCGCACAAGTTACACCGTTATGCGGTTATTTGAATGAGATGCAATGGATTTGGTGTAAAAGCTGCTCGATGTGATCCCTTGAATGAATTAAGTGGAAAACCTGAGCAATTGATATATGTAAAGAATGGAGATCTATCCGATATAGCTATTACGCAGAGGGCCGCAGAGAAGACGCTGAGTTTCACAGAGAATAGACCAGGCAAAAGGGATACAAGTACATTCCTTCGCGGGCAGTTTTTCCTGCATCAAGATTTAATTGAAAACAAAAAGAATGACAAAACACGATTTATATGAATCGAAGGGATAGCGCCGGATTTTATTCCGGCGTTTCTTTCCACAAGCAACAGCCTTCTCTGAGGTGTCAGAAGGCAGCGCCCAGAACAGGCAGGCACCCCCGTCCAGCCCTTTGTGAACCTCTGAGCTTCTCAGGAACCTCTGTGTAAGAATTTTTACGGGATGAAAAATGTAAGCATCAGATCGATGCCGATTGATGTGTACGGTAGGATACAAAGTGTGATTGGTATTTACCGGATCCTGTGCAGCTCGGGAACCAGGTAACCCACAGCGGCACCCACCACAAACCCGGCGAGCACATCCGTGAAAAAATGCTTGCCCGCTTTCATCCTGAGATATCCAGTGATCGCCGGGATGGCACAGGCGGAAGCCCAGACCAGCCCCTTGTTCTTGCCATCCGGGTAGAAATCCGTATACATTTTTGCCGTCATAATGGACATCGCGGCTGTAAATGAAGCATGGCCGGAAATGAAAGAAGTCCGCGCATTTCGTGTCAGCTTTTCTTCAAAAGGATAGCCCTCGTTGTAAGCCAGTGGCCGGGTGCGCCGGAAGAGCATTTTCGTCACATTGGTCAAAGCAGCATTCAAAGCCAGCGTTTCCAGCCAGATCACGCCTGCCTCGCCAAAATTATTCCGGCTTTGTGTTCCAGCCAGCAGGGTCAGAGGCAAGGCAAAGGAAGGATAGAAAAAAGCATTGCTGGCCTTGTGTGCCCCATGAGCATACTGGCGGATGGAAAACCGGTCAATACCAGGCACATCCTCAATCTCGAGTGCATTGATTTCTGCCATGGTGAGCGGTTTGATCTTCTTCGTCTGGATGTTCCCCAGGGTGAGGGTGCCTAGTGTAATCCCGGAAAACACAGCATCACCGCCTGCTGTCAGACGGTAAGGCGTTTGGCCGGTCAAAGGAGTGGAGGCGGACAGTGCGAGGAGGAGCGGGATGAAAAGAAGCACTTTTGCAAGGTGCTGAAACCTTGTGATCCAGGCCTTATCAACTTTACACCGATGATCAATGAGTGCTGTTTTCTTCATGAATTAAAAATGCACACAATTCGGTAAAAACCGGGCTGAATCGAAAAAATTTATTTCCCGGGCAAAAATCGATGAAGCCTTTCCGGATGTCAGCGTTCCGCATTTTGGCCGGATCATAACCACGGATGACCGGGGTCATTTGTCAGCCAAAAAAAACATGATAATATGTTCATATTTCCGGGCAGAGCTCCGGAAGCATTTATGTCATCTTTTAAATTCGATCAATTTAAAACCATTCATCATGAAACTGCACCGTCAATTAGAAGCATATCTGGATTCCATGCATCTCGCCACATTCAATCGGGTCCTTGGTGTCATCCTGAAAGATATCCAGGACCTGGGAGCCGCACCGGCACTCGTTGAGGTCATCCCGATGGCAAAAGCCTGCCCGAATGCCAATGACCGGATCAAGTGGATCCTGGCTGCATCAGATTACAAGGATACTGAAGAGATCATGCGGGTGGAGACAAATTATCAACATTGTCCCGTTCAGATCTGTATCCCGGTTGATTCATCGGGCAATAAACTTCCTTTCTTCATGCACATTACCCTTCCCGTTTCGATCTATGGCAGTGCTGAATACCGGCCAGGCCAGGAAGGCGGTTTCTGGAAAGTCATCCCGGAAAACCATATCAGGCGTGAACACCTGGAAGAAACCATCCCTCCGGTGAATTTTGGGCAAAAAGGCAAGTCGGAACTGCCGGAATCAATCCGGTTTGGGCACGCACTGGATATCACGGATGACCAGCGCACGGAATGGACGATCCATTGTGCCTACGGCGAAGGAATCGTTCAGGAGATGGATAAATCCTGTTTCAGGAAATTCATGGACGTGATCCCGCGAGTCGTATCCATGCTCGAGTTGTGGAAACAGACCAAGCTGGACATCCACATGCCGGAACCTGTATAAAAAGTGTAATAAGTCCACCTCTTGTTTGAATTCAGGGCGAGAGAACCGGGGAGAGCACGCTCGAAACAGTTTCTTGCCTGAAAGGGCCTTTATCGACAGGATAGGGCCTTTTTTTATTTCCCTGCCATGCTGATCCGAAAACTTGCTTTATCCAATGATCATGTGACATAATTCCCAGAACTGGTGACATGCCCACAATGGATCCGGTTGCTCCGGGTACGATCTTTAGGGTGAGAACACGATTCGATTCCATCTTGTGATCATTTTGGGTGGTCGGGTCCTGGAGTCATACACTTAAACGCATATCCGATGAAAAACACACTATTTTTTCTCATCCTGTTATTCCTGGCAACGAGTTGTGAAAAGGATCCTGTTTTCATTCCGGACAGGACAGAACTGGAACCCGGAAAGAACAAACCGCCATTTGTCACCATTTGCATGCCAGAAGGAAACGGTTCTTCCAAAGCAATCTGCATCCCCGAAACGGATGTCAAGGCATACCTTGAAAAAGGCGCTTTCCTGCCGGACAGGGATGGGGACGGATACACCGCTTTTGGGGCATGCACGGGCCAGGCAAATGACTGTGATGATGACGATCCGAATATCCACCCTGGCGCCAAAGAGATCTGCGGGGACGGCCTGGACAATAATTGCGATGGCCACATCGATGAAGGATGTGTTCGCGAAAACAAGCCGCCACAACTTTTCCAGCCTGAAGCCGGGGCCCTCATGGACAATGGCTGTACAGACAGGTCAGACATGATTTCATGGTTCTTCGACTGGGGAGAAGTGCCCGGGGCGACAAAGTACCACCTCTATGTCATGGGCAGAACGGCGACCATCCCGGTCATCAACCTCGAGCTGACCCAATCACAATACCTGCATCAGAGCATGGGCAGCTACATCATCAATACAAATACCCTTGGGTGGACATGGAAGGTACGTGCCTTTATCAATGGGACATGGTCCGCCTGGTCTGAACGCAGGGTTTTTGATGCCGAACCACTGAATACGGACTGCTCGAATTGATCAAATGAAAATCAATATATCACATGAAGTAAAGCAATTTGTCCAATTAAAACGATCCTATCATGAAAGCTTTCATCCTTTTTCTTTGTGCATTCATCCTGGATGTCCAGGGCCAGGCACAAACATATAATGTCGATCAAAACCAGTTCGTTGTCTTCAATTTGCAGGGCAGGAAAATCGGGCCAGGAAAAATCGTGGCAGTCACAGATACATCAATGTTTTTTTTACCGTATGAGCAGCGTGTAAGTGAAATCAAAGCCAGGGAAATTGGGAAGATCAGAGCATATACAACAAAAGGTACAGGGGCGCTTATTGGTGCAGCAGCAGGTGCCGGATTAGGTTTGATTTTAAGTTCCAAAAGTGTGAATAGGGCTTTTGCGGAAGATGGAATAGATAAAGCAACCAATTCAGTATTGCCCGCGATGTTTTATGGAGTCGTTGGTGCCCTGATTGGCGGGATTGCAGATATCGCGAGCAGCCATGCCGATCGTATCCGCGGTGATCTGCGCAAATGGGGTTTGTTCAAAGACAAATTGGAAGGGTTAACTGCCAAAACGGATCTAAAGGGATCCATTCACAACGAAAAGAATCGCATTTCAATGGCTGACCCTGTACACGGAACGGATCGCTTCACGCACCGGAAAACATGGCCCGAAGAAACCGGATTTCCATTTGATTGCATGAAGTGAGGGATGGGAGCGACCAGATCTATGTTGGAGCATCCAACAGCCAATCTTAAAAGAAACAGATCATGAAATATTTCCTTACAGCAATCGTCATTTTATTCACCCTGCATGTCGAAGCTCAAAAATTTAATGTTCAGAAAGTCGAAATAAGAGTCTACGATCTGCAAGGGAAAAGAATCGGGACAGGAAAGATTAAGGCCGTGACAGGTACTTCAATGCATTTCAAACCATATTCCGGAAAAATGAGAGAGATTCCATTCCGGGAGATCGGGATGATCAAAACAAATCATACGAAAGGAAACGGTATTCTCATCGGTGCCGCAACGGGTGCTGGGTTGGGGGCCATTTTTGGAGCGGGAAGCTCATCCGGCATCAATGCATATGCATCAGCCTTTTCGGAAGATGAAATATCAAAAGGTGAAAGTGCTATATTCGGAGCGTTGCTTGGTGGTCTTTTGGGAGGTGGTATTGGGTGGATCGTGGATGTGACCAACAAACACACCTATCACATTCGTGGGAAGAAGTTTGAATGGGAGGATTTCAAATTAGATCTAAAAGGATTTGAAGCTGGAGAAATCTCTGACTTGGATATTGACAACCCGGATGAAAATATCCAGACAGATGAATCATCTACTGACGTATTCAACCCCAAAGATCGCTTTCCACACCGGAAGTGGGAATTGACTGAAACAGGAACGTTTGGCGATTCAATGAAATGAAAAGCAGGTGAAATCGGATGAAAGTGGATATTTGCCTGAAAGGGCCTTTATCGACTGGATAGGGCCTTTTTTTATTTTCCTGCTATTCTGCCCCGGGTAAAATCCATTCGGGCATTGGCCACGTGACAGAATTCCCGGATCTGGTGACATGCCCCATGCATGGTTGGCAGGCCGAAAAGTGACACCCATCCATGGATTCGTTACATGGGTGCTATCCAGAAGTTGGTTTTTGACAGTACTTTATAAGAGTTCATTTTGGTGTCGAGCCGCTGAATACGGACTGCTCAAATTGAAGAAACGTGTGTAAAGCCTAAACACAGATTACCAAATTTTAAAACCTAAAAAGCGGGTATCATGAAATATTTCCTGTTTGCAATCATGCTGTTGCTTGGTTTACATGCTGACGCCCAAAGTTTTGACATTTCGAAAGTCGAATTCAGGGTGTATGATGTGCAGGGTACGAAAATTGGCCTGGGTAAGATCAAAGCGGTTTCTGACACTTCAATGCATTTCAAACCATTTTCCAGGCAAAAAAGAGAAATTCCATTCCAGGAAATCGGGACGATCAAGACAAGTCTTACAAAAGGGAAGGGGATTCTGATCGGTGCTGCGACAGGTGCCGGATTGGGTGCGTTGATCGCAGGCACCACCACAAATAAGTTTGATTTATTCGCGTCAGTGATTTCGGGTGATAGTGGTTCTAAAAGCTATAAAGGCGCAAAAGTATTTTTAGGGGCGGTGCTTGGGGGTGCCATTGGGGCAGGCATTGGCTTGATCGTAGATGAATCAAACAAATACACATATCATATCCGGGGTGACAGGGATGACTGGGATTCATTCAAATCAAAGCTGACAGGATTTCCACCTGAAGAAAGTTCCAGTGTGAATATTGATAAGCCGGATGACCGCATCGAGGCAAATTCTCCATCAATAGATTCGATCAACCAAAGAGATCTTTTCACGAACCAGGATTGGAGGGTATTTGAAACAGGGACGTTTAACGATTTAACGAGATGACAAGCAAGTCAATGCTGGCGGCAATTGAAAAATTTCCTGAAAGCGGAAAGTATGGCCTCCTATATTTGAAGCAGGCCTTTACACAGATGAATGTGCGAGGCGCACAAAGATGGTACACGCATCATCCCCGGGCCATGTGCTGAAAAAATGACTCCACCTGCATGAATGTATAGTCCGGATACACATTGTGCACTTGCACGACCCCGGGTCGTGTTCTCGTGGAGTCCCCTTTTATCCAGACAGACCGGTGCAATTGTGAAAAAATGCGTGTCATCATTTGATCGGGCGTGTTGGCCTTTTCAATGATTTCCAGAAGCTGCTCATCTGAAACAGGCGTCCTTTTCATCTTGACACCACTCGTCTCCTCCCATTTCCTGATGAGATCTTCCTGGGTGCCAATATTGGCTGCCAGGCTTACTTCCCTGTTTGCCATATCCGGATCATCGACCATGCGGGCGGTCAGGGCCGCAATATCCGGCATTGATGCCATGCTCGCAAGGACGTCTCCATTTCCAAATAACTGGACACTCCCTGAGGAGGGATCATTTCCGAGCTGGCCGAGTCCTGACGCCCAAAACTCCATAAACCCGGTCGTATAGAACATCGTATAGTCGATGTCAGCAATTTTGACTGATTGCTGGAAGGCTCCTTTCATATCAAACAGGTCACAGGTGCCTGTTTCACATATTTGGGGATCCACACCGAATTCCGAGGGCATGAATCTTTTCACCCCCGCATTGACGGCAGCTTTCAGCAGGGCTTCCTGTTGCAAGATCTGCCCGCCACCGACAGCAGAGATCACGGCATCCATGTTTTCACATGCTTTTTCCAGGCTTGCCTGATTCCCAAGATCACCCTTGACCAGATGGACACCTGATGATTTCAGCAGATCAGTCTTTTCTTTATTCTTCATCGTCTCTGGCCTGATCAGGGCATAGACGGTATTCCCTTTTTCCAAAAGTGCTTTTGCCAAATAAGGTCCGAGGTGGCCGGTTGCGCCGGCAAGCAGGATGTTTTGCATCATGAAGGGTTTAGTCTAAAATAATGGTCAATTCAAATTCCGAGTGCCTCGGCAGCACGTTCAAAATCTTCCTGCCGGACATAGATAATATAACCATAACTGTCGTGTCCGTCAGTGACACCGCTGGTGGCGTACACATTCACATTGGATAAATACAACAGTTTGTGAATATATGTCAGGGCACCGAGTTCATCCGAGCCGTTGACGATGAATGCCGGGAAAGGACCAATCAGGGACAGGCCGATTTTTTTGGCCAGGGTGACCAGGTTTTTTTTGTCCTCAGGGAATATGGTCAGCTGGGTGCTGGTCGGACCAATCGGGGATGAGGTAAATGCCAGCAAGTTTACCCCCTGGTCAGCGAGCCTCTCGAGCAGCTGATATGCCTCTCCGGGCTGATCCGGAACCGAAAGATGATAATAATGGACGCGTTTGATCTTGTATGACATAGGTCGGAATTGGTTTAAAGTTATAAAATGCATTTTTTACCAATGCATTGAAATGATCTATGTCATTTCGCGAAAAAATCTTTGCCATCAATGACTAATAATAACAGGACAGTATTTGTGTTTTGCGAAATGCGGATTCAGGGGATACTCCCTGAAGTGAACACATTCTCCAGGCAGGATATAAGATGGTGTACAAGGATTCAGAATGACCTGATCAGGGAGTCAATTTTATCTTTTAATTCAGGCAGTTTAGCCTCAATTACAGGGGAGAGGTTGACCTCCATGGGCTGGATCTCCTCAATAGAAACCGTAAACAGGAAGATTTCCGGTGTTGTTTCCCGGATGGTCAGGGCCTCGATGACGTCTTTCAAACCGATATCATGGGTACTCATGGATTTCGGGAAATCCTTCGAAAATCTTGGCTTGAGCAATTTAATCGTCCCGGGCGGATCCTGATCCATCGTGGCATCGATCAGGATCACCTTCTCGTGTTCTTCAAAATAGGGCATCAGGAGGAACCCGCTGGTTCCCCCGTCTGTCACATCAATCTCTTTTGGAAAATCGCTTTGATAGCGCTGGATAAAATGGCAGCCAACGCCTTCATCCCCCATGAGATAGTTACCTATGCCCAGCACAAGGCATGGTTTTCTGGGTGTCTGGGATGATTGATCTGGCATCTGTTCTGGATCTTACTCTACGACTTCTTCTACGACTTCTTCTCCTTTCACTTCAGGAGAGTCAAATACTTCAACTTCCACAAATTTATACCCGTTCATCATCGAGGAGGTTTCTCCCCTTGCCTCAAACTGGTCGTGGTACAGGACCAGGTAGAGGTGGACTACGATGAACACGACAAACAGCCACATGGTCAGATGGTGAATTTCGCGCACTGCAAAATCACCGCCAAAAAGATCCTGGACCCAGATGAAGGATTTTGGCAGCCACCAGGTCGTCATATCTGCATACATGCCGAAGCCCGTAATAAACATCAGGACGATCAGGAGGAACAGGATAAAATAGCTGAATCCCGCCAGGGCATTGTGGCCAATGCACTCATAGTGCCCCTTCATGAGGAAGATATCTGTTTTCAGGACTCTTCCGATCCGGCGCCAGAACCTTGAATTTCTCGGGATCAGTGCACGCCAGCTGGCGTACTTGTTGCCCACAAATGCCCAGTACACCCGGACAATGATGACACCCAGCAGCACATAGGCTGCCAGGAAGTGCGTAAACCTGATAGAGCCGAACCAGAAAGACTGGCTCGCTTCTGCCTGGGATTGAATGGCCAACGGGTTTCCGATCAGGATCCCTGTGATGATCAGCGCAACGATAGAAAGTGCCATGAGCCAGTGGCAGATCCTGACCGGCAGCTCCCAAACATAGACTCTGCGAAGACGTCTTATCATGACTTCAAATATTTTTTAAACGACCTGCACACGACTGACCTGCTCTCCATCTTCGTTATACAAGTGAACGGCACAAGCCAGGCATGGGTCAAATGAATGTACTGTCCTGAGAATTTCAAGTGGCTGCTCTTCATCTGCAATCGGCGTATCCTTCAGCGAGGACTCATATGCTGACATTTTTCCTAACGGGTCGCGCGGTGAAGCGTTCCATGTCGTGGGCACAACCAGCTGGTAATTCTTCAGTTTCTTGTCCTCGATGACACACCAGTGTGCCAGGGCACCCCTCGGGGCTTCTGTAAAACCGACCCCTTCAGCATAGTCCGGCCAGTTCTTGTTGTCAAACATGGAAGTATCCGCCATGCGCGTATCCCCGTTGCGGATGTTTTCGAGCAACTGTTCGTAGAATTCCATGGCCCATTCGATGACGAGGAGTGTTTCAAGTCCGCGTGCTGCAGTCCTGCCCAATGTCGAGAAGAGTGCCGTGATCGGCAAGCCAAGTTTGCTGAGCGTAGAATCCACCACTTCCTTGAAATCTTCCCTGCCATGGCCGTAGCCCACGAGCATGCGGGCGAGCGGACCAACCTCCATCGCATTCCCTTTCCACCGCGGTGTTTTCAGGAAACTGTACTTCTCATCGAAGTTGAGGTGGTCGTATGGAGGTTTCGGTCCTGTATAATTGAGCACCGTTTCACCTTTCCATGGGTGCAGGCCCTCATTGTCACCGCCTTCATAGGTGTACCAGGATTTGGCGATGTATTCCTTGATCTCGTCGTCATTGCGCAGGTCGACATCAAAGACCTCCCCGACATTTTTATCGAGGATCGCCCCAGCCGGGAACTTGAAGCTTTCTGCAGCTCCATAGCCGTTTGTCGGAAGGTCGCCATAGACAAGGTAGTTGCCCAGGCCACCGCCAATCTTGGTCCATTCTGGATAGAATGAAGCGATCGCCAGCAGGTCGGGAATGTACACCTGTTCGATAAACTGTTTTCCTTCTTTCAAAAGCTGTCCGACATACGATAATCTCTCGGCATTGATAACGCTGACATCATCCAGCCCGATGGAGCAAGCCATCCCGCCCACGAGATAATTCGGGTGTGGATTCTTCCCGCCGAAGATGGCATGGATCTTCACGATTTCTTTCTGCCATTCGAGGGCATCAAGGTAATGGGCAACGCCGATCAAGTTTACTTCCGGCGGCAGCTTATACGCCGGGTGTCCCCAGTACCCGTTGCTGAAAATGCCCAACTGACCGCTTTGGACGAAGCCCGTCAGCTTTTTCTTGAGGTCCGAGAAGTAACCGGGAGAGTTTTTTGGCCAGTTAGAGAGGCTCTGTGCAATTTCTGCGGCTTTTTTCGGATCGGCACTCAATGCACTGACGACATCCACCCAATCCAGTGCATGCAGGTGATAGAAGTGTACCGTATGGTCGTGCATGTATTGTGCACAATACATCAGGTTGCGGACCAGTTCGGCATTTGGCGGGATGGTAATACCTAACGCATCTTCAACAGAGCGGCAGGAAGCAAGGGAGTGGACGGTTGTACAAACACCACACACACGGCCGACAAACCCCCAGGCGTCCCTTGGGTCGCGTCCCTGCAGGATGCGCTCAATAAGACGGACCATTGTGCCGGAGCTGTAGGCTTCCTTGATTTTCCCATCTTCTATGTCCGCTTCGATGCGAAGATGGCCTTCAATCCTTGTGATCGGGTCAATTACGATTCTTTGACTCATTGTTTAATTGGTTAGTTGGTCCACAATTTTATTTATTCAGATTTTTCAGTTCATCGGCCGCAGCCCTCCCCCTTGTCATCATTTCCTTGTTTTCCCGGCCTTTTTTCACGGCACTTGCCACACCGTGGGCGATCACCCCGGCTGCAGAAGCACCTGCGATAATGGCGCCGATCTTGTCTACATTGCTTTCAATACCGAATCCCGGGAAGTTCGGGATGCGGGCGTAGAAAGAGCCATTGTCCCAGAAATTCTCCTCACTGCAACCAAAACAGCCATGTCCGGACTGGATCGGGAAGCTTGTGGAATTGTTCCATTTCGTGACGCCGCATGCATTGTAGGTCGTCGGACCTTTGCATCCGACCTTGTACAGGCAATATCCTTTTTTGGCGTTGGCATCGTCAAAACTTTCGACAAACAAACCTGCATCGTAAAATGGCCTGCGGTAGCATGTATCGTGTACGCGCTTGCTGTAGAATGCCTTCGGCCTGCCGATCCGGTCGAGTTCCGGGATCCGTCCGAATGTGACCAGGTGCACGAGCACGCCAGCCATGACTTCACCAATCGGCGGACATCCGGGCACCTTGATGATCGGAACGCCACGGACGAGCTTGTGGATCGGAGTGGCTTCTGTCGGGTTGGGTTTCGCTGCCTGTACACAACCATTGCATGCACAGGAACCCCAGGCGATAATCGCTTTGGCTTTTTGTGCCGTATGCTGCAGAATATCCAGCGCAGATTTCCCGCCGATGCAGCAGTATACCCCGCCGTCTTTTGTGGGTACGGATCCTTCCACACACAGGACGTATTCGCCGGCGTATTCCTCGATCGTTTTCTCCATGGCGGCTTCAGCCTGGTGGCCAGCAGCAGCCATGAGTGTCTCTGTATAATCCAGGGAAATCTTGTCCAGGATGATATCCGCTACCATCGGGTGGGAAGAGCGGATAAAGGATTCACTGCAGCAGGTACATTCCTGGAAGTGCATCCACAGGACAGGCACCCTTGGTTTTGACATCAGGGCCTCGGTCACCTGGGCCACTCCTGTGGTCTCGAGACCCAGGTAAGCAGCGATCAGGGTGCAGAATTTCATGAAATCCCTCCGGGAATAGCCTTTGGCGCGGAATTCTTCGTAATAGGTGGGTTTGGTTTTGGTACTGGTTTCCATTTGTACACTGGATTTAGTGGATAGTAAGGAGACGCTACAATTTTTAGAGAATCCAAAAGTTCTCAGATGATTTAGATCATCTCATGAGGTAATCCTGATCACGGTTTTAGCGGAAGGATTTGCTAACTTCCACAGGTCGTCTGTTAAAGAATCTGATCTTTTTCAATTCCTGTTTACAAGTCCTGAAATCCATCCATGATCATTCGTGTTTATCCCAAAACCAGCAGGTTATACATTTGTGAGAAGGTGATTTGACGGTGATACCGGATCACCATTCTGCTCCTGATCCCCCAATTATAGATACCGTAAGGCGGTTTATGCAGGTTTCTCTTGCATGAGGAGTGTCAAATGGACAGGTGACTTGAGTCAGCATGATGTGCCGTATTCCGGTATACATTAGTCGTCGATTTAAGGTCTTACGCTACTAAATTTTAATCTCATGTTTCAGGGAATAAAGCGATTGTGGATCATCGTTGCCTGTTTCTTCACCATCGTGAATGCGCCATTGCAGGCGCAGGGGATACTGAACAAGGACTGGTCATATAAACCAATGGTTCTGAAACTCGACGAATCCGGTGACAAGTATATCCGGTTCATCATGTGGCACCAGGTCTGGTTAACAACAAATGACCTTTCAGGTGAAAACAATCATCTTCAGCTTTCCCCGAGTATCCGGAGATCCCGGTTCCTCGCATATGCACAGGTGTCGCCCAATTTCCTGATCCTGACCCACTTCGGTCTGAATGGGCTGACGACGGAAAACATGACATCGTTGGGAAATAACGGGGATGGACCACAGTTGTTTTTACACGGCGCATGGGGGGAATTCAAATTGATAGATCAACTCTATATCGGGGGAGGGCTCCATTACTGGAACGGCCTGACCCGGCTCGCCAGCCAGAGCACCTTGAACTTCATGACCCTTGACCAGTCCAGGCCCTTTACCAGTTGGCACAGCCTGGGTATCACGGACCAGTTTGCCCGCCACCTGGGTGTCTATGCCAAGGGGCAGATCGGGAAGCTGGATTTCCGTATTGCGATGAACTCCCCGATCCGGCATCCGCTTGCCAATGGCATGGATTACGGGCTAAAGGACAGCGGGCTTGAATATTGTGGTGTCATGAATCCCGACCTGGATGGGCAGGCAGTTGGCAACCTGCTTTTTGACGGTTATGTGCGCATCAATTTCTGGGATGAGGAATCCACTAAACTGCCGTACAATGTCGGTACCTACCTCGGTGAAAAACGCATTTTTGCGATCGGTGGTGGTTTCTTCATCCACCCCAACGGGATGTTTGAAAGTTCTTCCGGGATGCATTATGGCGTACGCCACTTTGCACTTGATGCATTCCTGGATATGCCGGTCCCGGAGGGTGCTGTGAATGCCTATGTTTCACTCACGAATTTTGACTATGGCCAAAATTATGTCGGGCGCTGGGCTGGCACGGGCACCGCAATCTACGGGCAGGCAGGGTATTTCCTGAAAGCGCTCAGGCTCATGCCTTATGCTGCGGTCAATGTGGGGAAATATCAGGGGTTTTTCGATCCGATCTACACCTGGGATTTTGGTGTCAACTACTTTGTGCAGGGTCATAACGCTAAGGTCACCCTCGAGTATCACCGGATGGCCGGAGATATCCGCGAAGCGGCAATCGAATCCCAGGATGATGCCTTTTCACAAATCCGCCTGCAGATGCATATCTTCCTGTGAGCCGGCATGGGTCATATCCTGACCATGTGTACAAATAGCGTTGATGGGTGATCCCTGCGTCTACTGCCGGGCGACTCTCTGCGTCAAGATTTGATCATTCATGACAAGCTGTAGGATATACATGCCTCCCGGTAGTTCATGATGTGGTGTGATCGTAAATTCTTTGCCGGAAAAATCATTTTCCGAGATGACCTGACCCTGCATGCTGACCAACCGCGCAAGGCCATTTCCTGCCCCAGACAGGGAAACCGTAAACGCACCCGTAAATGGATTGGGATAAACCTTAATTGATGCATCCACGATATCGGTTGTTGCAGAAACAGAAGACCGGATCACATCATCGATCTGGCCCAGCAATGAATACTGCCCGAAATGATCCTGCCCGATTTCCCAGATCATCACGCCGCCCAACTGAACCAGGGCATATTCGGTCTTTTGGCGGATTGTCGGAATGCCATTGTAGAAGGTCAGTCCAACCCTGTCCCGGTAGGCATTGTCAGG
Source organism: Lewinellaceae bacterium (assembly GCA_029976695.1). Lineage (GTDB taxonomy): Bacteria > Bacteroidota > Bacteroidia > Chitinophagales > Saprospiraceae > JARQTN01. The sequence goes on along the minus strand of JARQTN010000064.1, from coordinate 8,459 downwards.
ATCCTCGTTGACCAGGGTCCGGTAAAGTACCCCGGAGACATCGGAAGGGTCCGAAAAATCCCATCCGTAAAAGGGCATACCCAGGGTTAGCTTTTCCGGGGGCACGCCCTGGTTGACCCAGTACACCGTGGCATTGATTGCAAAAGAAAACGGAGAATGCGGCCCGGGGTTATTGGGCGCCCAAGGGCCGGTCAGGTCATAGGCCATCATGTTGACCCAGTCATAGGCGGCAAGTGCCTGGTCTGTGATCTCGGGATACCGGTAGGTTCCCGGAAGGGCTGCTGTCAGCTGTAAGCCATGGACATCAACTGAATCCCGCAGCTCCAGCACAAATCCGCTGTAGTTTTCATCGACATGGCTCCATTCGAGGTCGACGTCGATACCCTGCATTCCGTGATCCAGTGTATACCGGATCAGTTTATGGATGAAAGCGGACCGGTTTCCCGGCTTTGTCAGGTTTGTCCATGCTGCTGCCCAGTCCGCCGTCAGCGCACCTCCAGCAAGGGAAATGAAGACTTCTGCCCCGGCAGCCTGGGCCTCCTGGATGACCGGCGTGATATCTGCGCCCCCCACAGAAAGATTTCCCTGCATGTCAGGATTGGCAAAAGCAATGTTGACGTGTGTCAGCTTCTCAAAGTCGATGTCGTCGATATGGCCAAACCGGTAATAAGGCAGGTACCCGATGGTCTTGAAGCCCTGAGCCTGGAGGAAGGAAGAGGTAAGCAAAAGTACCACGGTGAATCCGAAAAGCTTCTGGGCATTTGCTGGGGACTTGTGATCATGCATGATGTCAAGGTATGAAATTCCCGGCAAGCCACTCTGGTTTCGGAGAAATGAAAAGGATGCCCAACGGGCATGCAAGAATCTATTCCCCGGACATGGGGAGCGAGACCACAAAGTCGGTTCCTTCTCCTGCCCTTGAATGGACGGAGATCGATCCGCCATGTGCCTTCACGATATCATAGCTGATGCTGAGGCCCAGCCCTGTTCCGGACCCCGTTGGCTTGGTTGTAAAGAACGGCTGGAAGATCTTGTCCAGAATGTTGTCCGGGATTCCGTTCCCGTTGTCCGAAACGGTGATCCGGAAGGCCCCTTCATGGCGTGCGGTTTTCACAGTGACAAGCGGGTGAAACCCGGCAGCGCCTGCCTCGCTGCTTTTTTCACTGACGGCATGGAAGGCATTGGTGATCAGGTTCAGCAGCACACGCCCGATCTGCTGGGGCGCCACATTTGCGTTTGGCAGGGCATCGTCAAAATCTGTTTGCATTTCGGCATTGAAAGATTTATCCCTGGCCCGCAGGCCATGATAGGCCAGGCGCAGGTATTCGTCACACAGGGCATTGAGGTCCGACATTTCCCTGCCCTGGCTGTCCCCCCGGCTGTGCATCAGCATCCCGTTGACAATACTGTCTGCGCGCCTGCCATGCCCGACAATTCGCTGGAGGTTCGTTTTCAGGTCTTCGATGATCAGCAAAGCCTCTTTATGGTCTCCGTTGTTGAGTTCCTCGACAACCTCATCGAGCAGCTCGGTGCTGACATCTGAAAAGTTATTGATGAAATTCAGCGGGTTCTTGATCTCATGGGCAATGCCGGCAGTGAGTTCTCCGAGCGAGGCCATCTTTTCCGCATGGATCAGCTGGGCCTGCGTGGCCCTGAGTTCGGCAAGTGTTTTTTCCAGGCGTTCCTTTTCACGGCGGATCAGCAGCTCCTGCTCTTCGGCCTGTTTGAGGTCAAGGAAGCGCGTATACGTCTGCTGGAAAATGGTTCCAAAACGCATCAGGGTCCTGTTCTCTTCGTCCGTATAGGGTTTGCCGGAAAAATTCTCGATGTACAGCCCGACATCATCCATCAGCACAGTCGAAATCGCCAGGCCCGGACAGCTGAAATAAAAGTCCGCTGTTTCTTCGGGCAGGTCAGGGATATGCCTGAAGAGCTTTTTGTAAAAACTGTTCTTCTCCTCAAAATCCAGGAGATTGGTGAAAAACTGCTTCCCTTTTCCTTTTGCCTCGAGAAAACTGTTCCAGTGAGGGGAATCAAAATAGGGGATGCTGATCTCGGGTTGGACACCGTTCGGATCTGCCAGCCAGATGTGCATGTCATCGTTTACCTTGTAATCCATGATGAAACCAGCATGCTCGACGTTGAAATCAAGGGATGCCAGCTGGTCGAATACGACCTGTATGACATCTTTGAGTTCGGCACTTTTCTGGATCGCCATCATCCTGCTTCGGACCCTTTCAAGGGCCGCTTCGATCTGTGCCTCCCGGGCCTGTGTCTCCGCTTTCTGGAGGTCCAGGAAGCGGGTATAGGACTGGTCAAACAGCTGCCCGAATCTTTTCAGGATTTCCCTGTTTTCCGGTGAAAGGGGTTGCAGGCCCGCCGTTTGCAACGCACCGAAATCACTGAAGGAAGCTGTCAGGATGACCTTGTCCGGCATTTTCATCCCTTCGATCACATAGCCTGGCAGGTGGACAAGGTCTGTTTTACTGAACAGGTATTCGTCCCATGTCTTTTTACCTTCCCCGGAGAGCTCATATTCCCAGCTTTTTTCATTTTGCCGCCAGGCATCCAGGAACGCCTGGTATGCTGGATGGTCATGATTTGGAATCGAGAACGCCTGCGCCTGCTCCCTGTTTTCGGGATTCAGCATCCACCATTTAGCTGTATGATCCGGTTCAAACGTCCAGATGATGCACCTGGTCAACTCCATATCCAGCCTGGTCAGTTCATGAAAAACCAGGGAAACCAGGTCAAGCAGTTCATCAGATGAGCGCATCCCCATACTTTTTGACCGGACCCTTTCCAGGGCTGCCTCGATCTGTGCCTCCCTGGCCTGCTGTTCTGCCTTCTGCAGATCCAGGAACCGCTGGTAAAGCCGGTCAAATTCTTTTGAAAAGCGCAAAACTATACGAACCTCCTCTTCCGTTGACTTCCGGTGGTGCATAAACCCGATATATCCATGTTTGTGGTAACCGGCTACTGAAAATATCCCGTTAGGAAAATCATTCCGATCAAACCTTGCCTTTTTTGGCAGGGAATCAAACAATTCATCGAAAACATCCCAGACCTCACCCATGCGCTCCGGTGGATAATGCAGCAATTGAACTGTCTCGGGGTCTCCATTTTGCCATGATTCCACGCTCTTTTTCCAGATGTCTATCGCCTCCAGGCTGATGACCTGCTGGACGGGATGCCGATGGCCCGCACGGCCCGTGATGATATGGGTAAACGTATTATTTTCCAAGTTGAACAGGTCAAGGCAACCGTATACTGGCTGAATGCCAAGAGCGTCAAACTGGTTGAACATTACACTTAACACATCACTTAATTCATCGGAACTGCGCATACCCATCGCACTTGCGCGGACCCGTTCAAGAGCAGCCTCGATCTGTGCCTCCCTGGCCTGCTGTTCTGCCTTCTGCAGGTCCAGGAACCGCCGGTAACTCTTTTCGAAGATTTCCCCAAACCGCATCAGCACCCCGTGATCTCGATCTGAGAATTTCCGTCCATGGTGGTTAATGATGAACAGGCTGGTGTATTCCGATAGATAACATGACCTGACATACCCTCCTTCCCTGGACAACACTTCCGCCTGGTGTTCCGGGCTTGTCTGGTTGTACGGTGCATGGCTGAACAGGTGTTTGAAAAAGGCGATTTTTTCCTCCCTGGAATATGCTTCGGTATACAGGCCGGTTTCCGTTCCAGTGATCCGGTTGACCAATCCCGTGAATATGGGCTGATCGATAAAGGGTACACGAACCCGACGGGCATAATTCGCCGTTCCGCCGTATCCCCATACATACAGGTCCGGGCCGACTTCATCATTGATGCTGATAAAGGTGCCGCCCGTAATATCCAAGTCCAGTGCCCTGAGCTCTGTGCCCACTTCATTGATTACATCCTGCAGTTCAGAGGTGTGGCGCATGGCCAAAGCCCTGTCGAGGACGCGGTCGGCGGCATCCCTGACCCTGAGCTGGAATTTGAGCTGTTGGAGCTCCGACGGTTTACCGGATGGGGTGTTTGGCATATACCGGATTGGCAATTGAATGATTCGGGTGGTTAAAATACGGGAATATTGGGGATAATCCATCTCGTGCCATACCCCGGGTTCCCTGTTATCTTCCTGCCAGAAACAACAGTACTTCATCAAACCTCTTCTGCCAGGCCCGCTCAGAATGGTCCTCGCCAGGATAGGTTTTTGTGATCCAGTTTTTTGTACTGTACCCGTGTTTGTGCATGACCTCATCCACCTTTACCTGATACGGTGCATATGATGCATCCAGCTTCTCTGTCCCATGATCAAACCAGATCCTGTGATCCAACGGTGGGGGAAGGTGCTTGTCAAGATATTGCACAAATGCATCTGGGACCGGATTTTCCGGGTAATCGCCAAATCCGGGCCAGTGGGTGGAAAGGCAGCCAGCGGCTGAAAACACATCCGGATATTCACAAAGGGTATACATGGAGATCAGCCCGCCCATGCTGGATCCTGCAATGCATGTATTTGACCTGTCACTTTTTGTGTTGTACGTGCTGTCGATGAAAGGCTTGAGTTCCTCCACGATAAACCGGAGGTACTGATCAGAGCAGAGGGTGTTTCTAAATTGATCCAGGTCCTCCTTGCCCATATTGCTTTCAAGGGATGCCAATTCGCTTTCTTCCAGGTTTCGGAACGGCTTTTCGGGAAAATATTCAGGATGCCGCATTTCTCCGTTGTTGAAAATCCCGACAATGATCATTCGCTTGACCTGGCCGTTCTTTGTCAGGCGGGATGCCGTTTCATCCACCATCCATTCCTGCTTGTTCCATGTCACTGCCGAGTCAAACAGGTTTTGGCCATCATGCATATACAATACGGCGTATGATTCGTCATCAGGATAGCCCTCCGGTACCCAGACATCAACATTCCGATTGCTGACATATCGGGAAGGAAAGTCGGCATGCCGATAGATTTCACCAGAGGATGGTGATGGCATTTTCTGGCCGGCACATCCCTGCATTCCGCTGAGGCAAAAAGCCAAGGTGATCAAATAGTAAAAAACATCCTGTCTCATGTATGTTGGTTTTCCAGATCAAGAATCTACATGACGGCCTCGTTCGGCCAGTGGTTCATCGCATCCATCACCCCTCCCATCAGGGCCAGCGTGACAAACCAGAAGATCCACTGGATCAATATCGTTTTTGCTTTATGTCTGCGAAATATGCCATTCACCAGGATAATGGGCAATGCGATGAAAACAGCTGCAAAGCCGCCATGCCATGCCCCGTGGCCAAATGTGTCGAATTGTCCTTCCTGGCCGATCTCATTGCAGAACTGCAGGAGGAAGAAGGAGAGGAAAAGGCCTGCAAATATGGTCAATAGCACATTCCGGATACCGGTCGTTTTTCGGATCTCAACCACGCCATCTTCATTTCCGAACAAATATTTTGACATTCCAGCCATATGAAACAGGTAAACGACCATGAACGGAATCAGGACGGAGATCAGTACGGAAATGAGGTTGAGGTCCATGGTAAAATATGGTTTTATGCATCTGCAAATTATGGATAAAATAGTACAGCCTTGTAATGGTATTTACAGCTAAGTTATTTTTAAATAATCCCTGGGATTTGAGTCATTGGAATTTATTTGGAGCTTGTTTTTTGTTATTTGGAAATTCCAACAGGGTATCCTGCACGTATACCAGAGTCCTTGCCCGGCAAGGCCTGTGGTATCCTGCACTTTTACCCGGGGCCTCGACTCGATAGCTGACTCTTCAAAAGTGGAACCCTGACAAGCTTTGTTTTGTCAGTGGTTGCTATCTGAGATTGTCTGGCAGTCTTCATGGAAAACTTAACGGGAATCGCTCCAGATGTCTGACACCTTAGAGGTGTCTGACATCGTCGCTCTGAGCATGAAAAAAATGCTGGACCGGCAATTGCCAGCCCAGCATCCACTTATAATCAATCTTTAATCAGAATCCTGATATTCAGATTTTATTCCCCTTCCGGCTGCAGTTCTTC
>JARQTN010000064.1:0-2356 GCA_029976695.1 Lewinellaceae bacterium | reverse complement strand
CTTTAATCAGAATCCTGATATTCAGATTTTATTCCCCTTCCGGCTGCAGTTCTTCCGGGATCTCGTTGAGTACCTGCTTGCAGACAAGGTGATTGCTTTCATTCAGTACATACATCACGACGCGCCTGTTGAAATGCCGGCCAAGCTCATTTTTATTGGTCGCAGCCGGATTGTGCTCGTCCTCCTCGAGGGTAGAGATCCGGTTTGCCGCGGCACCCATTTCAACAGCCACCTGCTTCACCGCATCTGCCCGATTCTGGCTCAGGACGATATTATGTTCCTGTGAGCCGGTGCTGTCTGTAAAGCCGATGAACAGGGCCCGGTATTTCGGATTGCTGTTCAATACGTCTACGACCTTGCGGATTTCCGTCCTTCCCTCGGGTTTTACCACATATTTGTCTATATCAAACAGGACAGGCAGCCACCCGCAGTCAGCTTCGGAGGCATACACGATGGATGCCGTGCCTGTTTCCGCTGCTGGTGCTGCTGCGGCAGGTGTCTCTTCGGTCTTGTTACAGCTCCGCATCAGCAGGAAGAGCAGCAGGAGCAAGAGCAATGGCAACAAAATCCACCACCAGTTGAACCCGCTTTTCTTGGCGGCAGGCGGTGGAGCGGCCATCGCTACGGCAGGTTCAGCTTTTGGAGCAAGACCTGTAAGCAATGCGATGAGGGCGAGTGCTTCAGCTTCCGATTTCGGGCAACTGCGCGCAATTTCCTTGTGGTTTGGCGCTTTCAGGATCACGAAGTGATACCCTAAATGTTCTTCTATCGTATAATTATCCTTATCCCCTTTATACTTCAGGACGGACTCCATGCCGTGCTTACGTGCTGCAACGGATTCGTAGCCCTCTCCGCGCATCAAGACCTCACCATTCTCATCGACAAGGGCAAAGTAATGTTCGCCCCGCTCATCAAAGACGGTGAATTCCGGATGCTCTGGATCACGTGGCCTGTCCGCATATTCCTTGCAGGCCAGGTAATCATCATCATGTGCCCGTTCATGTACGGGTGCCACCCCTAGCAGGAGGTTGATCAGGGCAAGCGCATCCATTTCGGATTTCGGGCAGCTGCGTGCGATTTCCTTGTGGTTTGGTGCTTTCAGGATCACGAAGTGGTAGCCTAAATGTTCCTCGACCTTGTAATTTTCCCTGTTGCCTTTGTTCTTCAGCACAGATTCCATGCCGTTCTTTCTTGCGGCTTCGGATTCGTACCCCTCACTGCGCAACAGAACTTCCCCGTCATCATCCACCAGGGCAAAAAAGTGCTCGCCCCGTTCATCGAAAACGGTGAACTCCGAATGCTCCGGATCACGTGGCCGGCCTTCGTATTCCTTGCACGCCAGGTAGTCATCATCATGCGCCCTTTCCTGAGTCGTTTTCACATCTCCCACCAGCAAATCGATGAGAGCGGCTGCTTCCGCTTCTGATTTCGGGCAGCTGCGCGCGATCTCGTGATGGTTGGGCGCATAGAGGTACACGAAGTAATAGCCCAGGTGCTCCTCTGTTTTGTAGAGTTCACGATGCCCTTTATACCTCAGGATGGATTCCATCCCATGTTTTCTGGCTGCCTCGGATTCGTACCCTTCGCTGCGCAGGAGGATTTCACCGTCATCGTCAGCCAGTGCACAATAGTGTTCGCCATTTTCATCGAAAACGGTAAACTCGGGGTGCTGGGTAGAACGGGGCTTGTCTTCATATTTCCTGCAGGCCAGGTAATCATCGTCTTTTGCCCTGGCTCCTGCAGGTGCGGGTGCATCTGCCAGGTCCCGTTTTCCGGGCAAATGTGCTTCTGCCTCTTCTTTTGTGAGGAATTGTGCGGTTCTGGCAATTTCCTTGTGGTTCGGGGCTTTCAGGTCATGCACCCACCTTCCGTTGGGCAGCTGGATGACGTGGTAGTTTTCGGCATCATGCATGTATTTTTTTACTGCTTCAATGCCATGATCCCTTGCTGCTTCTGATTCATATCCTTCGCTGCGCATCAGCAGGTGGCCTTTTTCATAATAGGCAAAATACCATAGTCCGTCGCCTTCAAACCGAAAGGGGGAGAATCCGTCTTCCCGGACCGGATAACCATAGTAGTCAAGGGGGAAGAGATAGTTGTCGTCTTTGTGATCAAGGTAACTCATTGGGTTGAATTTTAATTATCGAGATGATTTGCATATAACTGTTATTTCATATTGACCGGTTAATGGAAAGATCTGCATGGGAAAGAAGACGGAAATTAACAAATCTCCATGAAATTCCATTGTGAATTGATCATGATCTTTAGATGGGTCAATGTATACATACATTCCATGAATCCAGAAGGTCAGGGATTGTGTTGAGAAAAAGTAAAAATACCGGTCAATTGAGTAGCG
>JARQTN010000063.1 GCA_029976695.1 Lewinellaceae bacterium | reverse complement strand
TAAAGCAGGCGAAAAATGGGTATTGATGGAAAGGATTTTTCAGCTGGAATGAATTCGATATTGAATTTAATGGGTTTAAGCCCCCAGACCATTCATCTCTAATGAAATAACTGGATTCACGATCCCTTCATTCAGAATAATTCTTGAAGACTGAATAGCGAATTAATTTCTCGCAACTCAGATTAAAATATGCTACTCAAGTTTCTTCTCCATCGACACCAGGCACAGCGGTATCCGGTAGCCTTTCCGGTATTCCTCTTTCTCATCACGCCAGATGACGACCTGGTCGAGTTCGGTTGATTGCACTTTGTAATCCTTAGCTTCCCATTGGGTAATTTTCGCTTTTCCTTTTTTTGACAGATGGAGGATACCGGAACCGATGCGGACGTTCTTTTCTGTTGGATCGTATGAAATCTCCAATTGCCCTTTTGTATCAGAGAGCGCTTTTTGCAGTGGCCGATTCTTTGCCTTGTCAAGGTAAATGTCTTCCAGGGTCAAAAAGATCCGGATGGTAGACGGGATCGGATAAACGATATCCGATTGGTAAATTTCGCCGTGGCCTTGCAGATACTTAATCAGGGTGTGATTGTTGGTGAAGATCCGCAATGATTGCATCGCCCGTGAAGCAGCTACGTAAAATAGCCTGTAATCATCATGATCTTTCAGCTGGAAATGATCAAGGTACAGAAACACATGCCTGAACTCCCTCCCTTTCACTTTGTGCATGGTCGAAACCCAAACCTTGTTCTTCGGGTCTGAAACCAGGTCCTCATGGCGCAATTCTTCGAGGTATCGTCTCCAGTCTGACCTGAATATATGCCGCTTTGCATTGTAGAAATTCCCGATGGCATACGTTACCCTTTCGATGTGCCTGGAGTTTTGATATTGATCAGCCAGTTTGTCAGATAGTTCAGCAAACGTTTCCCTTGATATGCGGCCTGTTTCTTCATCTGCGTTTCTTTCAATCCAATGGGAAAATACCTCCATCTCAAGCATGCTCCGGACCCGGTATCCGGACCTGTCCATGACCAGGTTTGCCTCAATCCCAGCTTTATCAAGAAATGCCTTTACCTGCAACGATTCCTCATTTGTCCTTGTCAGGATACATGTCCCACCGCTTGTTTTCAACTTTTTCAATGCATCAACGAGCGCCTCCACCGGGTGGGAATCGCCTGGGAACAAATAAAGCTCAAGGGGACCTTTTCGCTGATCGTTTGGCTGCATTTTTATCCCGGATTTCACCCGTTCGATCGGGGCAGCAGAGATAAAGTCATCGCAAAAGTCTACCAAATTCGCCCTGGACCTGTAATTCTTTGTCAGGTAATAGGTCCTGCATTCAAACTCCTGCATGAAATCCAGCATGAACTTTGTAGAACTTCCCCTGAAGGAATAGATATTCTGGTCATCATCCCCGACCACGATCACCCGGGCATTTTCAGCAATGCGGACAATTTCACGGATAAAGTCATACTGATCCCGATCGATATCCTGGTATTCATCAACCAGGATCACACTTTTCTGCGCAATCCTGGGATAATACTGGCTTTCTTCCCTCAGCTGGTCAATCGCCTTCCGGATCACACCACCCGATCTTTCCAGATCGCCCTTCTGGCCGATCAGGTCAAAGGCATAGCTGTGAAAAGTGCTGATATCCAGTCCGTATACCGTGCCGATCAGGTTTTTCAGGCGTGATCTCATTTCCTGCGCTGCAGGCCTTGAAAATGTGAGCATCAGGAACTGGTCCTGTTTCACATCCTCCATCATCATCAACGAGGCAACCTTGTGCACCAGGACACGGGTTTTCCCGCTTCCCGGGCCTGCAGCGATCAAAATGCGATTGCTCTGGTTGTCGCGGATAATATTGGTTTGTTCGATGGACAAGTCACCCACAATCTTCCTGAAATTGGCCTCTGTAACCGGCCTCTTGATTTTCCCGAGTTTACCCCGAAAGTATTTCTCCAGGAATACCTGGTATTCAAGCTGGAAGTAATCATCCACAAACTGCATTCCTTCAAGGCTGCTGCGCAGCATCTTTTTTGCATACTCGCCCACGATATGCACCTGCTCGGTCCTGCTCTGGTAAAAGCGCTCCAGCTGTTGATACTCCTCTTTGGTATACTGCTTGTTCGTCTCTTCCAGCCTTGTGATCTTCATGGGGTTGTAGAACACAATCAATCCTCCTTCAACAGAAATGATCTCCAGCATGATCATGAAATACAGCGCCTCCTCGATTTCGGTGGTCGAAACTTCGCTTTCGATTAAAGGCCTCAATGCCTCCCTGATCTGCTTGATCGTAAATACCGCTTTGGCGATCTTCAGTTCCGTGTCTTCATCCTCCACAAAGTTGGCAACAATGACATCCAGGATCTTTTTTGATAGTTCGTTCCTTCGTTTTATTGCCTCGAGTGCCTTTTCACTGGAAAAATTCACATGTACCACATGCCGGTCCAGGCCGGTGGATTTCTTCCTGATCTTCCTGTTCAATTCCCAGAAATTGATCAGGCGCTCAAGGATCACAAAGCTGACCGCATCCTTGTCCGGATGATCGATCTGGTCATGCAGGTCCTTGAGATATATCTTCGAACTGTCCCTTGATTGTGATTTGAAGAACCGGATCAATTCTTTCTCGATTCCCAGGCATTTTTCGAGTTTCCTTGCAGAGCTGTTTTTCGACTGCACGATGGAGATCCTCGCCTCAAGCTCGATGGAATCCCCGAGCAGGTTCCAGTCCTTGAATTTATTGATCCAGCCACCAACTTCATACCTGGTCAATCCAAGGTGATATGCAATGAGATCAACCTGGGTTTTATCCCTCGAGATCAGGTACTGCATGATCCGAACGGGCGTCTGGATCACTTTCGGGTTCTGCGTACCCAGCCTTTCGGTGATGATCTCCCTGGCTCGGTCAAAATTCTTCACCAGGATATTCTGGGCAAACAGCCGGGTCGCATTTTCCTCCCGCTTTAAAAAGCCCACCTCTTCCAGGTTCGCGATCGCTGTCTTCACTTTTGTTTCAAGCTCGTTCATTTCAAGATCCCATCCCGCTTTCTCTGCGATTTCAAGGGCAGATTTCGAGAATCTTTCACGTTTGAACAACCGCACCGCCCGCCAGATCTGGCTGATATCCTGCTTGTTGAGCCTTGTCGAATTCAACAGGTTAAAATGCTTCTGCAGGTCTTCTTCATTGAACAGGACATGGCATTTTGCCTGGATCTCCTGGTCCCTGCCTGCCCGTCCGGCTTCCTGGATATAATTCTCCAATGAGGGGGAAATTTCATAGTGGATGACATTCGTGATGTTGCTCTTGTCCACACCCATGCCGAATGCAGAGGTGGCAACCATGATATCCACCTCTCCTTCCATGAACTTTTCCTGGTTCAGGCGTTTCTGGTCCGGCTCCATTTGACCATGATAGAAAAGGGCAGGTTTCTGGAATCGGTTCAGCCTTTCTGCGATCTCCTCACATCTCTTGACACGGGCGGCATAAATGATCGTTGGGCCTTTGGCCAGGTCCAACAAATTGAGCAGCCGTTCAAACTTATCATCATCACCTGCTTCCGCAACACCGAACGTCAGGTTGGGCCGTTTCGCATGAGTAATAAACACATCGAGAGATTGGGAGAGCCGTGCTGAAAAGTACGCCGTGATATCCCTGATCACTTCCGGTTTTGCGGTGGCTGTAAAGCATGAAACGGGAATGTGCCTGTTCCAGGCCTGCCTTTCCTGGATGTCCCGGATAAACTCTGCGATATAAAAATAATCCGGCCTGAAATCGTGCCCCCAGGCTGAGAAACAATGTGCTTCATCGATGACGAACCTTTCAATGTCACGGCCGAGCAGGATTCTCCGGATCGTTTTCGAACGCAACGATTCAGGGCTGATATAGAGCATGGCTGCGGAACCCATTTCGACAGCTTCCACAGCCTTTGCCCTGGTGACTGGATCAATCATCCCATTAATGGTGAATGCCTTGAAGATTCCCTTCCCGATCAAATTATCCACCTGATCCTTCATCAGGGATTGCAAAGGGGAGATAATGACCGTGAGGGAACGCTTCAATTCATGCGCCATCAACGCAGGCACCTGGTAACAGATCGATTTTCCGCCTCCTGTGGGGAGCACGGCCAGCAGGGATTCCCTTAGGAGGCCGGAATCAACGATGGCCTGCTGCAATGGCACATCCTGGTCCCCTTCAAACTTGCGGTACCCGGGATAACCAAAATATTTTCTGAGACCTGAAATGGGAGAAAGATATTGTTGGCAATACTGACAGGAGTCCTTTCCACAATACACTAACCTCAGCTTTGAGAGGATCTCCAGAATCTTCGGATATGTGTGGATCAGCCATCCCGGCAGGATAGAGTCTTCATTTTGTGCATTGATCAATGCAATCGCATATGCCAGTTCAAGAGGATTTGTAGTGATCAGGTGCCCAATATCTACAGTACTGCAGACTTTACCATGTAAAAGCCGCTTGGTAATCGAATTCGAAGCTTTATTCTTTTGAGGATGCCCGTTTGCAGTAAAGAAACCTGCAAAACCCGGATGCTCACCCAACAGATGGAAATAGGCTACCTGCAACTTCGGATTAAGTGATTCCCATTTGGACACCAGGTCATGATAAAGCTCCATGGAGAGTTTGCTGTCCAGGGCAGGATTGGAAACTTCCTCAATATTCAGGGATGAAAAATATTTTTTCGTCAGTTTGTGGTAAGGCTTGTTCGCAAAAAGGAGCGAAGACAGGAATAGCGTATCAATAGTAGGCTTGCCATTTGGCTTGAACCCATATCGTTCATTCAGGATACGCAGGTCATGATGGATGATATTATGCCCGAGGATCACATCAGCCGACTCAAGTTTCCCGATGAGCTCAGGGACATTGCTGCCTTTGTGCAAATTGGCTTCCAGGTCAAAAGTACCATAGGATGTAATGGTCTTTCTTCCCGGATGGTACTCAATATCAAAAGCAAGGAGTTTCATATTGTGGTTCGAAATCCGGATTATGCTGCAAAAGTTGCACCATTTTGAACCCGAGCCGGAAAACAGAACACATTTTTCATTCTATCTAGCCTATCGTCCCTTTTGCAAACCATAATCACATTTCGGCAAATCTACCCCCTTTGTGTAGCTCCTACACAAACTTTAACGACACTTAACGTACAGGCGCTGAATGATAACAAGTTCTTAAGATTGGAATAAAAGCTATGCATAGAGCTGGGCAGCTAAGCCATGAACATGGATGATAGGTAATCCAGGTTCTACTGTTTACAAGCGAACAAATCCGGACTTGCACCAGGATGTCAGATCAGGGTGTGTGATGCGCTTAATCCACATTCACCACCTCCTTCACCTGTTCGAGCAGGTTCAGCAAGTGCGCCTTCGTTTCCGTATTGCCTGCTTCCGGGACAGCCTTTTCAAGCATCGGCCTCAGTTCATGCAATGCCAGCAATGCAGCGGCGGTTGCATTTGCAGGTGGCGCGAATTTCGCCTGGGGTGAAGCAAAATTCTTGATGGAAGCGATGTAATGCTGCTGGATCTCGCGACGCAGCGGGTCGATCACATGTGCTTCCTGGGTCAGCTCGCTGAAAATGCCCTGCTGCACATCCAGGAGGTACCGGCTGTAGGTGTATCCGTCACCATCCAGGCCGCTTTCACGGATGCTCTGGGCGATTCCCGTGGCCAGCATCAAATCCAAAAGATTCGTTTGGCTCTTGATGATCATCGGTGTGAGTTCGTAGGGTGGATAGATCCTTCTCATGACCGGTGTAAACAAGGGCGACGCTTCCTCCAGTTGGGAGACCAAAAACCTGGTCACCTGCCGCTTGCGGTCGTCAGATACTGGGACAAATTGCGCTTCATCGAGCCGAAGCGTCCGGTTTTCAACAACTCCGGAGAGCTCCTTGACTGCCGCGTTCAGCCAGGTGAGCCGTTCTGCAAGGGCAGCTTGAAAATATTTTTTCAGCCTGGGAATATCCTGGGGATCCTGTCCGATGGCTGAAGGAAGCTGGTCTACGGCCCGTTGCAGGTTCTTGATGCCGTATTCGTATGCCGAGATCCTGTCCTTTCCGATGTTTTCGGTCAGTACCATGGGGTCGTGCTGTGCGGGCGTGTCCTCTCCGCCATACAAGAGGATCGGGTTGGCACGCTGCACCTCAAGCCAGTTATTGAGGGTTTGGACTTCACCATCCGGGCCGGCAGCTCCAGGGATGGGCCTGTATCCGTATTTAATGGCCAGCAGGTCATACGGCCCGATTTTCGGGATAAACCGCGTCACCCCGTCACCGGGCTGGGCGATATAGTTGATCCGCCCGTAGGACATGATCGAAGCGACCGGTCCGTTGGCATTGGCAAACTCCGGATCACGCAATTGTTCTGTCGTATACGCCTGGCTGGCCCGGTGGTTGTGCCTCAAACCCAATGTATGCCCGACTTCATGCGCCACAATATATTTGAACATCGAATCCCTGATCGCTTCGGGCAGCGGTATCCGGTTTGCATTTGGATCGGTACCAGAGCCCTGGAGGTAGTACCACTGTTCGCCCATGGACATCACATCTTCCCAGATCAGGATATGCGCCGACAGGATCTCACCGGAGCGGGGATCCACATTGACAGGTCCGATCGCATTCGCAATCGGCCTGTTGATCCACCGGATCACCGAGTGGCCAAGGTCATTGGGGCTCCATGCCGGATCGGCAGGCGGGTCCTTCGCAACGATTGCATTTTTAAACCCGGCTTCGGCAAATGCGATATTCCACATCTCCACCGCATCCTTGAAGATCGGCCTGTACCTTTCGGGCACGTTGGGCCCGATATAATACACGATTGGCTTGACAGGTTCGGAAAGGGCTGCACCGGGATCTTTCTTTTCGAGCCTGTACCGGTTGATGTAGGCCTTCGCCTCGTAGCCCCCTTCATGCACGAGCTCCTTGAATTCTGTCTTGAAATACCCGACCCTCGGGTCCGCAAGCCTTGCCGGCATCGGCGTTTCAGGCAGCATCTGCAGCGTATGCTGCAACTCGATGGTTGCCGATGTGGAATTGACCTTCCCGAAAGCGGCGGCAAGGTTACCCATCGCCTTATTGTTCACATCAAACGTGTACACGCTGGTGATCCGCAGGTTGGTGGGAAATGATTCCACAGCACTGATATAGGACCGTTTTGCGTCCTGGACCATAAGGCCCGGGAAAATCCCCTTGACATCAAAAAAGGGATGGTTCTTCGCCATGACACTCGTCACATTGATCAGCACAGAGCTGTCCGGCCCGTACCCCGCCACCGGGAAAGCAAGCAGGATCGGTGGAATATTGCCCTCCCT
>JARQTN010000062.1 GCA_029976695.1 Lewinellaceae bacterium | reverse complement strand
CATGTTACAATTGTCCTGCTTAATGATATGCCTGTCCTATACCCCGCCACCCCGAAATCCATAGCTTGACACAGTCTTGACACCTGGATCAAAGCCCTGCAGAGGGGTAGATCTATGAATAAAAAAACAGGTGATCATGAAAGCAAGATGGATCACATACATGCTGCTACTGGGTTGTTTATCACTGCATGCTCAGACACCAAAGAGTGATGCACTCTTCGTTTCACTTGAAGCTATGCCCCTTATTGGAAATGCTATTGGAGCGGATCTAAGCCTGAACTACCAGCTCAAACAAAGTTTTTCCTTTAACCTTGGAATGTATACCTGTTCAGGTTTAATGAAGGAGTTTGATGCGCGACAGGAAGTAAAAGGATACCACTTTAAATTGGGAAAGGTCTTTACCACAAAAAGTGAGTATGTAAGATGGAACCTTTCCGCAGGGATCGGATACAGTCACTCCACATACCCGATCAGGTCTGTAAAAACGCAAAGAACTGGGTGGCTATTTATCCCTTTTACATATACACATAATGAAGTTACCTACGAGGATTCAAAAAAAATCATTTTCATCTTCAATCCAAAACTTGAACTCCCGATTTCAAAAGTCATAGGGTTTCATTTTTCCGCTATTTATATGACAAATAAAACGAGGCCAGTTCTTGGTTTAGGATTCGGCCTGATCGTTGGCAATTTGCGATGAATGCAGAAGCGGTATTCACGGAAAATCAGCAATCATGAAAAAACATTGGTTTCTGTTCATCCTCCTTTTAAGTTGTTTATCCCTGTGTGCCCAGACGAGAAGAAGCAACGCAATCTTCCTGTCGGTGGAAGGATTTGCAGGAAATTATTTTGGTACCAGTATTGACCTGAACTATCAACTCAGGCAGCGCTTTTCACTTTCGATGGGGATCAACGGGTTCGCACGCACGGTACAGGAAAATGAACGATGCTACCCGAAACACGACCGGGTGTTCGATTATCATTTCCTGGTCGGAAAGGTATTTCCCTACAACCATGGGAAAGTCAGATGGAACCTGGCTTTCGGGATCGCTGGAAGCCATGCCACGCATCCTGTGAGCTACTGGAAAGATGAATTGAACGAAAGAAATGGATTCATCAAGAACGGAATCTGGTTTGGGGATCCCGTATACAGGGCTGAACATGAAGAATCGAGGCATATTGCATTTATAGTCCATCCGGGAATTGAGGTGATCATCACCAAATCCATCGGATTGACCTTCTCTGGCCTGTATATCGGGGACCACATGAAGCCCGTGGTTGGCGCAGGGGTCGGGATCATTGTGGGCAAATTAAGATAACATGTGTAACCTGCGCGCTTGAAAAGGGTGAGAAATACGATTTAAAAATAAATATTATAGATCATGAAAAAGACCACATTTTACACCTTCATCGTCATGCTGCTTTATTGCGGGATGCTGCAAGCCCAAACAACAAAAGGAAGGATCATGCTGGGAGTCTCATCGAATATTGGACTTTCACCTGAAACAAGCCTCGTACAGCCCGGGGTTGACTTTGTAAGCATGGGTTTTTCCACGGTGAAATACAAAAGCGATGCTGAATCTTATGCGGATGATCAAAACAATGTGTCAGCCATCAAATTTGCCCCGAGGATCGGCTACATGATCATCGACAATCTTGCATTGGGCATGGACCTGAACTTATCATTTACGACTTTGAAATATGATGATGATGACAAAACAACTTTTAATTCATACAGGTTCGGCCCATTTGCCAGGTACTATTTCACCACCCCAAAGGTGCTTCCCTATGTCGAAATGAGTGCATCTTTTGGCACCATGTCCCATGACTGGAGTGGCTGGGATGAACCAGATAAATATTCAACCACCTCGTTTGGAGGCGGGGCCGGACTGGCGATACCGGTAGGCAATCACCTGACTTTCGATCTGATGGCCGGATATCATTCATTCGTCCTGAAGGACAAAGCAGATAATTCTGAAAACCATAGAACCGTCATTGGCACGTTAGGATTCAAATTCGGCTGCACACTGCTGCTGGGTAAATAGGTATTGGCAGATAAACACCCAATTTCATTTGCTTCTGTGTATCCCCCGGTCCATGGAAAAGGGGGAGTTCAAGTGTGCCTGACCGCAACATGGATCATTTGATTGTCAGGAAAGTATATCGTCCGCTGATTTTCTGCATTCATTTCTGCGGACACGCTTCGGGGCTGGATCACAAAACAATCCAGCCCCGATCCTGATTCATGGATCAGGGGTTTTTTGCGCTTTCTGTAGTCGTCCTGTTTATTTTCCGATATTCTTTCTATCTTCCAAGCAGCATAATTCCACCATTCACTCAGAATATGATCTGCTAAGCCCCGGACCTCAACGGCATTTCTGATTTTCCCCGAATAAAGTGGCCTTTCAGAAATTGAGCGAATCGACAACATTGGATTCTGATGATACAGGTTTTCAATTATGCAGGATAAAAAGGTGCCTGGAGCTGTCAACAATTCTTGTGTCGTAGGAAAAGATGGCCGGGCATCTTTTTTATTCGTCCTCTTTCATGCTTTCTATTGCCTCACCAAGCGCAAGTTCATCCAAGGGACCCATGACCCGGTAACCGGCCTCATTCGGGTGCACCCCATCGGAGGGATATGTGCCGGAGTACCACTCACCAATCACGTACCCATGTATTCTGCAATCATGCACTCCGCTATTGTCTGAACTATGATGTATCGGATGGACTCTGATAGACTATGATGGAAAGATCCGGTTGCTTAAAAACACAACATCCCAAAATCCTTTCATCCTAACCATCCTAATTCTGACAATTCCGGGAGCCACTGTCGCTCTGGTTCCGATTATCCTGACAAATCAGATGTTATGTTACAATTGTCCTGCATATTGAAATCCCTGTCCTATGACCTGCCTTCCTGAAATGCATAGTTTGATCAAACATTGAGCGATTTGGGCAAGTAGCCCAAAGGAAATAACTGGTCACCATAAAAAGACCGTCATGAAAAAACAATGGATTTTATACATGCTGCTTCTGGGTTTTTTCTCCCTGAATGCACAAACACACCGGAGTGACGCCATTTTTCTCTCAACCGAAGGTATTTTCGGAAATTATTCCGGGTTGAACCTTGATCTGAACTATCAATTCAGGCAAAGCTACTCCATCTCCATTGGTTTAAATCACTTTAGTAGAAAAGCGAAGGATTTTTATGCCGGAAAGATTGACCCACGACATTCCATCGAGGATTTTCACATTTTAGTTGGCAAAGCCTTTCCTTCGCGCAAAGGAGGGGTCCGATGGAACCTGGCGCTTGGTATCGCAAAAAGTCACTCTTCTTTACCTGTTGGTTTTAAAAAAGTCCGCACACTCGGCAGTATAATTACTGGATCAGATGAATATAGAATTGTTACAGTTTACGAAGAAAACAGTCAACTCGCTTTCATCTTTAATCCGAAACTAGAGCTCACAATTTCAAAAGTCATTGGCTGCACTATTTCAGCCCTGTACATGACAAATGATGTAAAGCCTGTGTTTGGCCTGGGCATCGGATTGATCGTGGGTAAATTAAGATGAGCAGAAAAGGAGATGCTAAAAATCAGTGATCATGAAAAAACAATGGGTTTTGTACATGCTGCTTCTTGGTTTTTTATCCCTGAATGCGCAGACGAAGAAAAGTGATGCTTTTTATTTTTCACTTGAAGCATCACCACTTTTGGGGAACTTTATTGGCGTAGATCTCAGTGCGAATTACCAGCTAAAGCAAAGCGTTTCATTCAGTCTCGGACTGTATTCCAGTTCAAGCATATACAAACACCTCGATGACAAGTATCGGAACTATGGCTACTATTTTAAATTGGGGAAGGTCTTTCTTTCAAAAGACGGGAATCTCAGGTTCAACCTGGCTGCAGGCGTCGGCTACAACCAGATGCACTATCCCATAGAGTCCCGAAAATGGACAGAAACGATACCGTTTCTTTTTTGGGACGTCACCCTGCATCATACGGACATTACGTATGCTGACCTGAACAAGGTCACATTCATTTTCAATCCAAAAGTGGAGCTGAAAGTGTCAAATGGCTTCGGGGTTTCCTTTTCTGCACTCTACATGACGAATGATGTTCAACCTGTGCTCGGGGCCGGGTTCGGCATCATCCTGGGTAGTTAAATGGAATGACAACCCACACCACCAGCGAAAAAAACATATCCATTCAACCCGTTTTCTGAATTGAAGATCACCAGTCAGATACTTTTGAATTCCGGCAATTTTTTATGAGCGCTCCATTCACTTGTTTCCCTTCTTCAGTGCCTCCCTGATCGCTGCCTCTGCCAGTGGCCCCATCACATGGTACCCGGCCTCATTCGGGTGCACCCCGTCATAGGTATATTCTTCATTCAGCCCATTCCTTTCATCCCGCATCGGGGTAAAGTAGTCCAGGTAGACCATACCCTGTTCCTTTGCATACTGCCTGATCATATCATTCAGATGCACAATCTTCTTCGCAGGTTCCAGGCCCGGGCGCCAGGGATAATCGTACGCCGGCAGCACGGAGGCGAGGACAACGCGGATGCCGTTCGCCCTGGCCAGCTCGGCCATCGACCGGATATTCCCAAATATTTCCTCGAGCGTCATCGGGCCGGTGTTCCCGGCGATGTCATTCGTGCCTGCCAGGATGACCACGACTGCCGGATGGAGGTCGATCACATCCTGTCTGAACCGGACCAGCATCTGCGGGGTGGTCTGCCCGCTGATCCCGCGGTTGATGTACGGCTTCCCGGCAAAAAACTCCGGGGCCATGGAAATCCAGGACTCCGTAATTGAATTGCCCATGAAGACAATGCGCTTTTCATTTTCCTTCGGCATTTCCAAACTGGCATTTTCGGTTTTAAATCTTTCCAGATTTGCCCAGTCCTGCCCCCAGGCCGTGGAAACGAGAAACATGAAACACATAAAGGGCAGGCATGCCGGGATAAATCTCCTTTTCATTTTTACCATTGAATTTATTTCAAATACTGAAAAACCAGCCCAGACGCAACCAATAACTGTGACGGGCATTCCCTTCGATAAATGAATCGTACCTGGCATCCAGCCCGAACTCAACTTTGTTGTGATCTTCGACCACATACCCGACCACAGGGACCAGGCGTATTTCAAGGTCGTACTTTCCCCCGCGAAATACATTCAGGTACTCGTTGGTCATCT
Source organism: Lewinellaceae bacterium (assembly GCA_029976695.1). Classification (GTDB taxonomy): domain Bacteria; phylum Bacteroidota; class Bacteroidia; order Chitinophagales; family Saprospiraceae; genus JARQTN01. The sequence goes on along the minus strand of JARQTN010000062.1, from coordinate 2,120 downwards.
TGAGATAAAATTCACCACGGTCAGCAGATTCGCCCTGCAAGGCGACATCAAACCCGATCCGGTACCTCAATCGCCATTGGATGGGCTCATCCATTTCAAAGGTCTGGTCACCCACAATGCGATGGGCAAGCCTGAAGGTACGGTAGTTTCGCACAAGGGAAAACTGCTGGGTCGCCCTGTGGATAAATTTCCCCCGCTCTATGCGGACCAGGTAGCCACCGCCAACCTGGTTGTTCAAACCGGTTTTCCGGAGTACCATCAGGCTGAAGTCGGAAAGTACATACCGGAAAGCCGGGTTTTCATTTCCGAACGCATCCCGGTCACGCATGAGCTGCCTGGATTCATACTTGAAATTCAAGCGCCAGTAGTCGTGTACTTTGTAGTTTACGTTTACGTGCGGCATCAGGCCAACACGCAACCGGTCCTGGCTATTCACCCGGACAAAAAAGAAGAGGATCAGCATGCTTGCAAAGGCCAGGCGCATCATATCGTTCAGTAGATCAGGTGGTCCGTATTACGCAGGATGATCCTGGCCCTGCGTTCAATTTCCCCGGAATCAGAAAACAGGTATTCATAAAGGTGTGTTTCCCCGGAGGACCTTCCCTTTACGATGATCTCGTACCTGACCGTCAGTCCGGGAGGGATCATTTCTTTAACCAGAGCCCTCCGGATATCTTCTTCCGGGCCGGTCAGCTGGCGCTGGATCTTCCGCAACCGGTGATGGTCAAATTCCATTTTCAAATGATGATGTATCTGCAGCCGGGCCTCTTCCGGCACTTCCCGTTCCCTGATATCGATCTCGGCATCCTGAAATCTTCCGATGGAATCAAATTCGATACTGTGCAAGCGATTCTGACGCTTGTACTTCGCCTCAAATGAAACACCGTTTTCACTCTTCTCCATGAACCACCTGACCTTTTCATCGAGTTCAAGGAGGTCAATCATGCGCACAGCGCTTTGCGGGACATCGGTTCTTTTGATCCGTGTTTCCTTTTCAAATTTGACTTGTGCGCACAATGATGGCTCGAAGATGCCCCCGTTCAGGAAAAAGGCCAGGAAAAGAAAAAACAGTTGGGCACACCCACATCCCGATAATGGATACAAGTTCCTGTATTGCTTTCTTGCCATATTCACTTCAAACTGGTTTCATCCACAAGGTATCCCGATTTACATGAAATTTCAGCCCTTTCTTCTTCTTGTACCGGATGGTCCCCACGATCACAAGGGCAATGGTTAGAAAGCGGAAGAGATTCGAATAAAACCCACCCAGCGCATTTTCACCAGCTGAAAAAAGCATCCATGAAAGGTTCATGAACATGTGCAAAAAGACAGGCACCCAAAGGTTGTTGTCCCATTCAATATATGTCCAGGCAAAAAGGATCCCCCCGGCAAGCGTAATCATGAAAATGCCGAAGATGGTTCCGGGATCCTGGCTCTGGGATAAATGGACAGCAGCAAACAAAAGCGCGCTGATCAATATCGAAGGGATAAATCCCAGTTTTGTATACCGGTACAACTGCCCGAAAAGGAAACCCCGGAAATAGATCTCCTCAAACAATCCCGCACAGACCACACCCGCAATGATCCGGGTGGCATTCACCTCTTCATTCCAGTCAAACACGATGGCATACCCGGTAAACATGGGCAGTGTGCATATCCCGGCAATGACAAGGCCACGCAGGATGCCCTGTGACAATCCCAGGGATTCCAGCCACCGACCGGGCCTGTGCATGACCATCAATGCGATCAGGACGGGGATCCCCACGAGGATGTAGGTGATGAAATGGCATATGCCCAGATTTCCGATGGCCCCATTCACCCATTGACGGATCTCGCCAAAATATTTCAGGTCGATGCGGAAAAACAGGATAAATCCTGTGAAAGTCAGAAAGATAATTCGTAAGGTGTTTTTCCTATTTTCGGTATTCATTATACCAGCAAATTGCTTCAATCAACCTATCTATTTCTTTGACCGCGGAAAAGATACAAATTTCGATCATCGGTGCGGGCCCGGCGGGCCTCTACTTTTCGGCTTCGACAATTACAAGCTGGGCGGCATCCTGGGGACGATCCGGATAGAAGCGGAAATGATTATGAAACATCTAAGAGAGGAATTAGGA
>JARQTN010000061.1 GCA_029976695.1 Lewinellaceae bacterium | reverse complement strand
CCGATCAGGACAAGTTCTTTCTGGCTTGCCTCTGGTTTGACAAAACGGGCATAAAAGTCATTGACCACATAGCTGGACCCCCAGTTCAGGTGCGTGGAGAGGGTAGACATTAATGCGGCAATGATTGCTGCGATGACGAGCCCCAGTAAACCTGTGGGCAGGTGGGACAGCATCGCTGGAAAGGCCATATCATCGTTGATCAGTCCCGGTGCCACATTGGGAAAAGCATCGGCGATGGACTGGAAGTCGGGAAATACGATGATCGAGCAAAGGGCGATGATGATCCATGGCCAGGGTCGTAGCGCATAGTGCGCGATATTGAACAGCAGGGTGGCACCCATGGCATTCCGTTCATCTTTTGCCGCTAACATGCGCTGTGCGATGTATCCGCCTCCACCAGGCTCGGCCCCGGGATACCAGCTTGCCCACCATTGGACGGCCAGGGGCACGATGAAGATCGGGACCAGTGTCTCCCAGTTGGTGAAGTCGGGAAAGAAAGACTGCCTTTCCTGGATCTCGACAGCAGACAACAGGCCCTTCAATCCGCCTACTTCGGGCATTTTCAGGACCACATAGGCAGCCCCGACCATACCCACCATGGCCAGGATAAACTGGAAAAAATCAGTCAGGATCACCCCGCGCAGCCCTCCCAGTGAAGTATAGATGACGACCACGACAGAAGTGATCAGGACCATCTCTACCGGGGATAGCCCGAGCAGGACACCGCCAAACTTGATCCCCGCAAGGCAGACCGTGGCCATGATCATCACATTGAAAAAAACACCCAGGTAGATCGCCCGGAAGCCCCGTAGAAATGCAGCCGGGGCACCGCTGTAGCGCAGTTCATAGAATTCGAGGTCCGTCAGGATGCCAGACCGGCGCCACAATTTTGCATAGACAAATACCGTCAGCATGCCTGTCAGCAGGAATGCCCACCAGGTCCAGTTTCCGGCCACACCGTCCTTGCGGATAATATCCGTGACAAGGTTGGGGGTATCGGCTGAAAATGTCGTGGCAACCATGGAGATCCCCAGCAGCCACCAGGGCATATTCCGGCCCGAAAGAAAGAATTCAGCTGCATTTTTGCCTGCCTTCCTTGAGGCATACAGGCCGATGGCCATCGAGAAAACGAAAAAGGAGATAATGATTGTCCAGTCGATTCCGTGAATCTGCATCAAAAAGGTTTTTCGTAATGAATCAATCCTGGCGGTCGTAACCCGGTTTACGAAACTACAAATCTTTTTTGGTGCTTTTCAGCCGATACGAGAAATTGTACTTTTGCATTTCAATCAAAGAAACACAGATGTTTACCATCAATATTTATCTCAAGATTGCATTGATCATCCTGACCCTTGTCGGCGGCCCGGTTTTGATGGCTACCTGGGGATTCTGGTATGGGTTCCCTTTCCTGCTTATCGGGTTGGGCCTGTTGGCCAGCTATATTTTCCTGGGAACCGTACAGTCAGCAGCCCAGCTGGTTGAGAAAATGGAATTCGAAGAAGCCGAGAAAAGGCTGAAAATGACGTTGTTCCCAAAATTGCTCTATGTGACCAACCGTGCTTTCTTCTACATTATCAACGGGACACTCGCCCTGAACCTCAAGAAGAATGATGAGGCGGAGGACTGGTTCAACCAGGCGAAAAACCTCAAGTTGCCCTCCGATTCAGAGCGCGGCCTGGTCCTGATGCAGTTGGCCACCATCAATGCGAACAAGGGGAAATGGAACCAGGCTAAAGTCTATTACCAGGAGGTAAAAAAGCTGAAAATCACCGAACCCCAGCTGAAGGAGCAGATCAAGCAATTTGACACGGCCTTCAGGCAGCGTGGCCAGGCAAAGCACCTCCGCACGGGCGCTGCTGTGCGCACCGGGGGCAAGCGGAGAAGGCCCAAAATGAGGTAGCCGAGATTCCAATAGAAAAAGCTTGGAATTCAGGAGATTATTTTATCTTTGCGTCCCATTTGAGAAGTTGGTTGTAAGATGAAGGAGCTGAAGGCTTATCGAATTGCAGTGAAGGGGTTATCTATCGGCATCCATCACTTTCAATTTGAAGTGGATGAGCGCTTTTTTGCCTGCTTTGAGGATGCACCTTTAAAGGATGCTTCATTCGAGGTAGCACTCACGTTTGACAAAAGGTCGAACTTTTACATGCTCATCTTTGAAATCGAAGGTACAATGCACACGACCTGTGACCGGTGCATGGCGGACATCAACCTGCCTTTGCATGGTACGTATGACCTGGTCGTCAGGCTGGAAGAGGAAGAAGACGTGGATGACCCGGATGTGATCTTTCTCGATCCTGCTGAGGATTATCTGGACCTTTCACAGGTCCTTTATGATTTTGTCAACCTCACGGTCCCGCTGCACAAGACCTATGATTGTCAGTTGGAGGACCCGAAGCCGTGTGATGAAAAAGCATTGAAAATACTTGAAGACCAGCAAGCCGGGGAGGAGATGCAAAATCCTTTTCGCGATGCATTGAAAGAATTTGGAAATCAATCGTGATATTAAAAAACAGTTAGAAAATGGCACATCCAAAGAGTAGAGTATCAAAGCAAAGAAAGCGCAAGAGAAGGACGCACTTCAAAACAGTTGCGCCGAATGTAGCCATCTGCCCGAATACCGGCGAGCCGCATCTGTGGCACCGTGCCTACTGGCATGAGGGAGACCTGTACTATAAGGGCCAGCTCGTGGTGAAGAATACGATCGAAGAATAGTTTCTCAACAGATAAAGATCGAAGCTCTGTAAACCCGGTGTGGTTTGCAGGGCTTTTTTATTTTTGAAGCCAAACTGAAAAAGTATGAAGTCCGCAATCAAAACCAGCTTTGCACCCGCGCCCGTCGGCCCGTACAACCAGGCGATCCTGGCAGGTGATACATTGTACATTTCCGGCCAGATCGCAATCCATCCGCCGACCGGCGAGATCGTCAGTGACACGATTGAGGCCGAAACAAAACAGGTCATGGAAAATGTCGGTGCGATCCTGAGGGAAGCCGGAATGGGTTTCGGGAATATTGTCAAGTGCTCCGTTTTTGTTTCCGACATGCACCAGTATGGCGCCATCAATGATGTGTATGCGACCTATTTTGAAGGGCATGTTGCGCCGGCAAGGGAACTGGTCGAGGTTGCCAACCTGCCAAAATTTGTGAACGTCGAGATATCCGCAATAGCGGTCAAATAGAAACTGTCCCATGAACGAGAAAAAGGAAGATTTTCAAAAGACGATTCTGTCCTGTATCCAGCCTACGGGAAAATTGCACCTCGGCCGCTATTTTGGTGCGATCCAGAACTGGGTGTCCCTCCAGTCTAAATATGATTGTTTTTACGGCGTTGTGGACTACCATGCACTGACCATGCCATTTGACCCGAAAAAGATGCGGAATCGCTCCTGGGAGCTGGTGTTCGACCTGATCGCCGCGGGCCTGGACCCGGACAACATGTTCGTCCAGAGCCTGGTCCCCGAGCATACAGAATTGAGCTGGATCCTCAGTTGCATGACAAGTTACGGAGAGTTATCCAGGATGACCCAATTCAAGGATAAATCCCAGCAAAGCAAGGAAACCTCGAAGGATGCATTTATCTCGGCCGGGCTGTATACCTACCCGGTACTGCAGGCGGCGGATATCCTGGTTTACCGTGCGGATTATGTTCCCGTCGGAAAGGACCAGGAGCAGCACCTTGAATTGACGCGGAACATTGCCCAGCGGTTCAATCATATCGTCGGAAAAGACTATTTCCAGATGCCGGAGCCGCTTTTCACGGAAGTCCCCAAGGTCATGTCCACTGCGGACCCGGAGAAAAAAATGAGTGCCTCCCTCGGTCCAAAGCACCATATTGACGTATTCGAGGACCCGAAAGTAATGGCAAAGCAGATCAGGTCGGCAGTGACGGATTCAGGGGATGTCCAGCCGGGCCCGATGAGCCCGGGCGTGGAGAACCTCTTCCAGCTCCTCAGGGCCTCCGGGAATAGCCAGGATGCCTATGACGAAATGATGGTGGAATACAATGCGGGGAGCCTCCAATACGGGAAGCTGAAAACGGTCGTCGGTGAGGCACTTGTGGCGATGACGGAACCGATGCGTGAGAAGCGGAGGGAGATCAACCAGGACAAACGGACGTACAAGGACCGTGTACGCGCTTCTTCCGAGGTGATCCGCAAAGTGGCCCAACAGACACTCGCCGAGGTGAAGGACCTGGTCGGCCTGCTCAACGTACGCAACTAACCCGCATCGCATGAAGATCATTTGTGTCGGAAGGAATTATGCGGCGCATGCCCGGGAACTGGGCAACGAGGTCCCGGAAGATCCCATCCTCTTCATGAAGCCGCCGTCTGCCTTGCTCGTCAACGACAAACCCTTGTATTACCCGGAATTCACGAAGGACCTCCACTACGAAGGTGAGATCGTGCTCAGGATCTGCAAGAACGGAAAGTATGTCGACCCTGAATTTGCTGCCGGGTATTATACGGAAATTGCTTTTGGTTTTGATTTCACGGCCCGTGACCTCCAGGCGGAATGCAAGAAGAAGGGAAGGCCATGGGAGATTGCAAAGGGATTTGATAACTCTGCTGCACTGAGCCAGTTTATCCCGCTCGATTCATTAGCCAACCCGGACCAGATCACGTTTCGTACCATGCTCAACGGAAAAGTTGTCCAGGAAGGGAATACCCGGGATCTCATTTTTTCTTTTGAGCGGGTCATCTCCTATGCTTCGAGATATTTCAAGATACAGACAGGTGACCTGATCTTTACGGGCACCCCGTCAGGCGTCGGGCCGGTGCAGATCGGGGATATCCTTGAAGGGTATATCGAAGACCGGAAAATGATCCGGTGTGAAATCCGCTGATCCCGGTTTTTTGGGCCTGAATTGTTCCTTTTCAGCCTCGCTTTTCACGTTAAAAAAGGTACTTTTGTGGCTCTGATTGAGTGGCATCCGGGGCCCGGGTGCGGAACTGTTTTAAAACCATAGAATATGCCTTATCTCTTTACGTCCGAATCTGTCTCAGAAGGCCATCCGGACAAGATTGCTGACCAGATATCGGACGCCATACTGGATGCTTTTTTATGCCAGGACCAGGACTCCAAAGTCGCATGTGAAACGCTCGTGACCACGGGGCTTGCCGTCATCAGCGGTGAAGTCAGGTCACATGCATATGTGGATGTGCAGACCGCAGCCAGGGATGTGATCCGGAATATTGGATATACGGATTCTGCATACCAGTTTGATGCAGATTCCTGTGGGGTGATTTCCACGATCCATGAGCAATCACCGGATATCGCAAGGGGTGTGGATGTCGGACGCGACCCGATGGAAATGGGCGCCGGTGACCAGGGGATGATGTTCGGTTACGCGACAAACGAGACGAACACCTACATGCCGTTGGGCCTGGAACTTTCGCATATGCTGCTTCGGGAACTTGCGGCAATCCGCAAGGCCGGCCGTCAGATGAAGTACCTGAGGCCGGATTCAAAAGCCCAGGTGACGATCGAATACAGTGATGACCACAAGCCAAACAGGGTCGACACGATTGTCGTATCCACCCAGCATGACCCGTTTGCTGCCGATGAGAAGATGCTGAACAGGATCCGGAAGGATGTCGAGAAGGTGCTGATCCCGCGTGTGTTGAAAAAGTTGCCGGCAAGGACGCGCAAATTGTTTGACAACGCCTACAAACTGCATGTGAATCCGACAGGCAAGTTCGTGATTGGCGGCCCGCACGGGGACACTGGCCTGACCGGCCGGAAGATCATCGTCGATACCTATGGGGGAAAAGGGGCCCATGGGGGCGGCGCGTTTTCGGGTAAAGATCCGTCAAAAGTGGACCGCAGCGCAGCTTATGCCACGCGTCACATCGCAAAGAACCTTGTCGCTGCTAAGGTGGCTGATAAATGCCTGGTCCAGGTAGCGTATGCCATCGGTATTGCGCAACCAGTCGGCCTTTTTGTGAATACTTACGGGACATGCAAGGTGGATGGCCTCACAGACAGCATGATCTCAGACAAACTGATGGAAATGTTCGACATGCGCCCGGCTGCGATTATCAACAGGCTGGGGCTGAAGAACCCGATTTACCTGGAAACCGCAGCCTATGGCCATATGGGCCGCAAACCCGGAAAGAAAAAAGTTGTCCTTGGCCTGAATGGAAAGGGCAAGGAAGTGGAGGTGGATACATTCACCTGGGAAAGGCTGGACAGGGTCGATGAGATCAGGAAGGCTTTCCGACTTGATTCGTAGATACAAAACAATGGGATCGTCCTCGTTATGATCTTATGCAAAAATCAAATATGAGATACACAAAAAGGCAAACGATAATCCGTTTGCCCTTTTTTTTGTTATACATGAACTCCTAACCTGAAACATATGAATCATTTCATCAGAAGACACATTGGCATACACCCTGAAGACCTCCAACCGATGCTGGAGTCAATAGGTGTGGACTCGCTGGATGCCATGATCGATAAGACAATTCCGGACCAGATCCGCACAGACGCACCCCTGTCTGTGCCCGACGCACTCTCAGAACAGGACTATCTTGAGCATATCGGGAAGATTGGCCGGAAAAACAAGGTCTTCAGGTCCTTTATCGGCCAGGGCTACTCCGGCACGATCACACCATCCGTGATCAAGCGGAATATATTCGAAAATCCGGGTTGGTACACCCAGTATACTCCTTACCAGGCAGAGATCAGCCAGGGTAGGCTCGAAGCGCTGCTCAACTTTCAGACGGTCGTCAGTGACCTGACCGGGCTGCCCATCGCCAATGCATCCCTCCTGGATGAAGGCACGGCAGCCGCCGAGGCCATGAGCATGTTCTACAGCCTCCGAAACAAGAAGGTGAAGGATGAGCCGGTTAAGAAAGTCTTCGTGGACCAGCATGTATTTGTCCAGACCATTGATGTGATCAGGGGGCGTGCACTTCCGCTGGGCATCGAGGTCGTGATCGGCGATTACCGGGATCATGTCCTGGATGACAGTTACTTTGCTGCGGTCGTCCAGTATCCCAATGCCGAGGGCAGTGTGCAGGATTATACCTCATTTGGCCACAGGGTGCATGAGCATAACCTGTATCTCGTGGTGATTGCTGATTTGCTATCTCTCGCCATTCTCAGGGAACCGGCATTGTTCGGTGCCGATGCAGCGGTGGGGAATACCCAGCGTTTTGGCGTGCCGATGGGATATGGCGGGCCCCACGCAGCCTATTTTGCCACACATGACCAGTTTAAGCGTGTGATCCCCGGCAGGATCATCGGGGTTTCTGTCGATCGGCACGAATCAACTGCCCTGAGGATGGCACTCCAGACCCGGGAGCAGCATATCAAGCGGGAAAAGGCGACATCGAATATTTGCACGGCCCAGGCTTTGCTTGCGATCATGGCGGGGATGTATGCGGTCTATCATGGCCCGGACGGGATCCGGGAGATTGCCCGGCAAATTCATGAAAAAGCCAAAAAGCTGGCCTATCTGTTAGAGTCACAGGGATTTGAAATCAGGCATCATGCCTTTTTTGATACCCTTAGCCTCAGGTTGGATCAGGACAAGATCAATGTCCTGAGAGAAACAGCGCTTGCTTACGGATATAACCTCTGGTATGGTAACCGGACGGTTCAGGTGAGCCTTGATGAAACCACTTCAGATGAAGATCTCACACAACTGCAGAGAGTCTTTGAAACGGTTGCGGGAGGGACTGAACACAGCGGCCTTGAAAGAAGCTTCCACATCCCTTCAAACCTGGAGCGGAAATCGGATTTCATGACCCACGAAGTCTTCCACAAGAACCATTCGGAGACAGAAATGATGCGGTATATCAAGCATTTGGAGAACAAGGATCTTTCCCTGATGCACTCCATGATCCCGCTTGGTTCTTGTACGATGAAACTGAACGCAGCAACAGAGCTCATGCCTGTCAGTGCTGCGGAATGGTCCGGCATCCATCCGTTCGTGCCGGTTGACCAGGCAGGAGGATATCAGCAGATCTTTTCCGAACTGGAGGCATACCTGTGCGAACTGACTGGATTTGCTGCCTGCTCGCTCCAGCCAAACAGTGGCGCACAGGGTGAATTGAGCGGTTTGCTTACGATCCGTGCCTATCATCATGATCACGGTGATGACCACAGGGACGTGGCATTGATCCCTTCTTCCGCCCACGGTACAAACCCGGCCAGTGCGATCATGGCGGGCATGCGCGTGGTCGTTGTGAAATGCGATGAGGAGGGGAATATTGACGTGGATGATCTCAAGGAAAAGGCACGTGAACATGCGGATCACCTGGCTGCCCTGATGGTCACATATCCTTCCACGCATGGCGTATTTGAAACAGCCATCCGGGAAATCTGCGATGAGATCCATGCCTGCGGTGGGCTGGTATATATGGATGGTGCCAATATGAATGCCCAGGTCGGATTGACCAACCCAGGGCTGATCCACGCGGACGTATGCCACCTGAACCTGCACAAGACATTCGCCATCCCGCATGGCGGCGGTGGCCCTGGTGTAGGACCCATCTGTGTGAATGAAAAACTGGCTGCTTATCTGCCCGGGCACCCGGTCGTGAAAACCGGCGGTCCAAAAGCGGTGCATGCCGTGGCTTCCGCACCCTGGGGAAGTGCCAGTATCCTCCTGATTTCCTATGCCTATATCAGAATGCTTGGGAGCAAGGGCCTGACCGAAGCCACCAGATATGCCATCCTCAACAGCAACTATATTCGGGCGCGTCTCGAACAGGACTACGAAGTGCTCTATACGGGGGTGAATGGCTTTTGTGCACATGAATTGATCATTGACCTGCGGCCGTTCAAGAATATCGGGATCAGTGCAGAAGATGTGGCCAAACGCCTGATCGACTACGGCTTTCACGCCCCGACATTGTCGTTCCCTGTTGCCGGGACGATCATGATCGAACCAACGGAGAGTGAAAGCAAGGCAGAGCTGGACAGGTTTTGCGATGCCATGCTGCAGATCAAGGCAGAGATCGATGAGGTTGCCCGAGGAGAATTCCCTGCAGAGGACAATGTCCTGGTCAATGCACCACACACGATCGGGGAACTGGTCGCAAGTGACTGGCACCATGCATATTCCAGGGAAAAAGCTGCCTATCCGCTTGATTACCTCAGGACAGAGCACAAATTCTGGTCACCGGTAGCGCGCGTGAACAATGCATATGGTGACAGGCACCTGGTCTGCACATGTCCCCCGATGGAGGCGTATGAGGAAGAAGTGACGAATCCTTAGTATACCTTGTCCGGGATCAGGTAGTTGCGGACATAATCATCGATGCCGTCCTCCAGGGACGTAGCACCTTTCCTGTATCCTGCGGATGCCAGCTTATGCATTTCCGCCTCCGTGAAATACTGGTAGTTTTCGCGGATGTCCTCCGGCGTGTCAATGAACTCGATCTTCGGTGGAAGGCCCATGGCGTTGAAGGTGGCATTGACAAGGTCCAGGAAGGTTCTTGCTTTACCGGTACCAATGTTGTAGAGGCCATTTTCAAACGGGTTTTTCCTGAAGAAATCACACATTTCCACGACATCCTTCACATAGATAAAATCCCGTTTCTGGTGGCCGTCTGCGTAGTCCGGATGATGTGACCTGAAGAGTTTCATTTTGCCCGTTTTCCGGATCTGGTGGAATGCGTGATAGATGACGGACGCCATGCGCCCCTTGTGGTATTCGTTGGGCCCGTATACATTGAAAAACTTGAGGCCGGCCCAGGCTGGTGGTGCATCCTTTTGGTCCAGGGCCCATTTGTCAAATTCATTCTTGGAAATTGCGTACTGGTTGAGTGGCTGGAGTTTTTCCAGGTCCTCGAGCCGGTCGCTGAAACCATGCTCTCCGTTCCCGTATGTTGCGGCGCTGGAAGCATAGACCAGCGGGATCCTGTGCCGCGTACAGATGTTCCAGATCTCCTTTGAATAGTCGAGATTCAATTGCCTGAAGATCTTCGGATCGGGATCCACGGTGTCTGTCCTGGCCCCCATATGAAAGACCAGGTCAATGATACCGGCGGATTTTTCGAACCAGCTGAGGAAAATATCCCGGTGGATCCAGTCCCGGATCGATTTGCCCTCCAGGTTTCGTTCCTTTTCTACCTGGTAAAAGTCATCTACGACAATCAGGTCGGTCGTATGTCCCTGTCCGTTCAGGTAGTTGACCAGGCAACTCCCGATAAACCCGTAAGCACCGGTCACAATGATCATTTAGTCTGCTTTTAGTTTTTTCATCGGGTTCATCCCGGAATAGTAGATCAGGTACCAGTCCCCTTCCATTTTGGCAAACCTCCGCTCCATTGCGAGGTTGGTGGCAACCGTCTCGATCCGCTCCACGATAAGCTTGTCATCAACAATGGCGAAATAGTGATCAAATTCACCATCCGGATCGACCAGTTCGTGGTGGATCCGCCAGTTATCCTTCTGATGGTAAAAATGATCTTCCATGATCACTTGTGGATCTGCCTGGTCCGGTAATCCTTTGAGCGGCCAGATGATGTGCGTCATCTGGAACCCGCTGTCCGCATGAAATCTTTCGTAAAAGGGCATGAAATCCGGCGGCAGTTTTGTCTCCACTTCAGTTTCAGTGGCTGATGCCGTGCGATTGTCTCCCTGTCGCGCTGTTTCGCTGCAGGCATCAAGGAGTATCATCCCGCAAATCAGCAGGAAGGTGTGAATCTTCAACGGCATAGACAAGCATAAAGTCTTCAATGGTCTGGTATGCGATCTCAAAGCGACGAAAATAGGTATCTTTTTCCACCTTTCCCTGCAGCTGGCCTCCTTTCTCATTGTAGAAGAAAGGGGAGAGCCGGATGTGCGTCGCAAAAGGCAGCTGGCCCTTTCCGTAGGCCTTGAAGAGGCATTCCTTCGCGCCCCACATCACATGGAGGGATTCGATCTCATGGTCCCCGCCTGCAATGATCTGTTCTTCTTCCGACAGGAATTTCTTCTTGATCCGGTAAATCTTGGATACGATTTTCTGGATATCGATCCCGATGGGCTTCGGGCCGATCATCACCGAAACGTATTCATGGCTGTGGCTCATGGAGATCTCAAGTGCTGAACCGTGCATGTAGGGTTTGCCATGTTTGTCATACAGACAGGGACCCCTGTCCTTTTTTCCCGAAAGGAGATGCAGTGTCCAGCGGCTGGCCAGCCATTCCATTTTTTTTCGGGGCGAGAGCGCGGCAACAAGGATCTCTTCCCGGGGAAACAGGTGAACCCGCTCCTCAAAATAGCCCAGGGATTCTGTGATTTTCCAGATCCCGATGACAGAATCCCTGAAAACGTTCTTCCGAAAGAAAAATGGCATGGGTTCAGGATTTAACCGTTACTTTTGTGCCTTAAAAATAACAAGCCGGGATGATTTTGACAGACGTAGAGATCCTGCGGGAAATTGAAAACGGGAACATCGTAATTGAACCGTATGACCCGAAGATGTTGGGGACAAACTCCTATGATGTGCACCTTGGTAAATTTCTTGCGGTTTACGAGGATGATGTGCTCGATGCCAGGAAACACAACCAGATCAGGTTCATTGAAATCCCGGAAGAAGGATTTGTGCTTCAGCCGGGGGAATTGTATTTGGGGGTGACCGAGGAATACACCGAAACGCATCGCGCGGTGCCGTTTCTCGAAGGCAAATCAAGCGTGGGCCGGTTGGGCATTGATATCCATGCGACCGCCGGCAAAGGCGATGTGGGCTTTTGCAATACCTGGACCCTCGAAATCTCCTGCGTGAAACCTGTGCGGATCTATAGCGGGATGCCCATCGGACAGCTGATCTACTTTGAAACGAGGGGTGAGATCCGGCATTATTACAACAAGAAAAAGAGTGCGAAATACATCACGAAAACGGACAAGCCCGTGGAGTCCATGATGTGGAAAAATACCTTTTAGCCTCCCCGAAGGACCATTTCCTGCCAAGCGATCATCCCTCCGAGGAGGTTTCTCGGTTTCGTGTATCCGTTCATCAGGAGGATGTGTTTACCCATGTCGCTTCGGTTGCCGGACCGGCAGTACACAACAACTTCAGCGTCCCTGGGAATGTCGAGTGAACTTGCGGTATTCATCAGCTTTCCCAGCGGGACCAACTCTCCGCCAATATTGAATTCCTGATGCTCGTAGATTTCGCGCACGTCGATCAAGGCGATCGATTCGCCTGCATCCATGCGCTTTTTAAGTTCCTGTACGGTGATATCGTCCAATAAGCTTTTCATCATTCGTTTATTCCTTCACAATCAATTGGCTTTTCGGCGGACACTTCAATATTGATCTTGCTGCCCCGCTGTATCGGGTCCCTGTCAGGCCCCGGGCTCTGTCTGATAATAAATGCCTTGGCAAGCTCGAAAACATCATCGGCATACCGGATCTCCCCGATGGAAAGGCCGATGCTTTCAAGGGCAAATTTGGCGGCTGCATATTCCTGGCACACAATGTCAGGTATCGCGACAACACCACCCGAACGCTCGGAAATGATAAATTCAAGCGTGGCACCTTTTTCCAGCAGCAAGCCGTCATTTCGACCGGATGCATTGATGATGGGTTGTCCCTGGTATCGAACCTCCAGGATCTGCCCCGGCACACCGGGATCATATTCCTTTCCGATCACGGTTGACCTGAGCTCAAAGCTTTCAAACAGTTCTTTCTTCTTCCGGTCAAAATTTTCACCGTACAAAACGGGCAGGCGGCTGACCTGGATGCGGTCAGGTTCATTCTTCGTGATCGTGACATAGACTGACCTGCCAGCCTTGACTTTTGACCCCGGGGGCGGCTCCTGCTGGAGGATCTTGCCCCCCTGTTCACCGACCACATGGATGGAATCCTTCACAGATAATGTGAAGCTTTCCATTTCTGCATTTTTCCGGGCATCTTCAATCTGCATGCCTTCGAAATCAGGCAGATCAAGTTGTTGTCCATGGTTGGTGTATACACGTAACCAGACCAGCGTGATGATCCCGGCGAGAACGAACATGGCCAGGATGCCAAGGATATTCAGGATAAATGTCCTTGAAGCGAGAAAGGAGAAAAATGAATTCCGCGGCATTTGAGTCACCCCTGCATGTTTTTCGATGGCATTGAAGAAATGCGGCCGCAAAATATGAAATTTACACCGCTTTGGATGGCTTGTGGCCACTGAATCAAACGCAGTGCAAGGAATGAATGGTATGATCCGTTTTGCTTTGTCCCGGAGTTGTACATTTGAGCCAATGAACCGGAACCGTTTTGACTAAAAAGATGCACAGGGAGATCCTGTATCTCGCGATCCCGAATATCCTCAGCAACATTTCAGTCCCACTGCTGAGCACAGTAGATACTGCCCTGATGGGCAGGTTATCTGAATTTCACATAGGTGCGGTTGGAGTGGGGTCGATGATCTTTAATTTCATTTACTGGAATTTCGGATTTCTCCGGATGGGAACCACGGGCATGACGGCACAGGCTTTCGGCAGGAAGGATGAGAAACTCGTCGGGCTGAATCTTGGCAGGCCCGTTTTTGTCGCTGTTGTCCTGGCGATGATCATTCTGTTGTTCAATGTCCCGCTTGGCAAACTGGGCATTTTATTGATGGGCGCAGGGGAGGAGGTATCCCCGCTCATCGGAACATACTTCAGGATCCGGATTTGGGCCGCGCCGGCCACACTCCTGCTCTATGTGCTGATGGGCTGGTTCTTCGGGCTACAGAATGCCATTTTCCCTTTGCTCCTGACTATTTTCATCAATATCGTCAATATCCTCTGCAGCTATGTGTTTGTGTTCCGGCTTGGCTGGGAAATTGAAGGCGTCGCCTGGGGAACTGTCATCGCCCAGTATGCAGGCCTCCTGATGGCACTGGGCCTGGCGGTGTACCGCTATCCGCACCTGGTGCGCGGCCTCAAGCTTGTGGAGATCACACAATGGCGGGCTTTCCGGGTGTTCCTGAGAGTAAACAGGGATATTTTCCTGAGAACGTTCATGCTTACGTTTGCCTTTGGATTCTTTTACGCCAAATCGTCCATTTTCGGTCCCGAGCTGCTGGCGGTGAATGTGATCCTGTTGCAATATGTCAACTGGATGTCCTATGCGATTGACGGCTTTGCATTTGCTGCAGAGAGCGTCGTCGGAAAGTATTTTGGGTCAGGGGACAAGCAAAAATTCTTCACTTCCGTCCGGCTCAGTTTCCTCTGGGCACTGGCATCCGCGCTTCTGGTGAGTGCAGCCTATCTTTTATCGGGTGCTTCATTGCTCAGGGTCTTCACCGACCAGCAGGAAGTGATCGCAAGCGCGGGGCCTTACCTGTTCTGGATGTACCTCTTTCCTGTCGTCGGTTTTGCATGCTACATCTGGGACGGAGTATTTATCGGCATGACGGCATCCGTGGCGATGCGGAATACCATGGCCATCGCATTCCTTGTGTTTTTAGGGGCGTATGCCCTGTTTGTGCCCTTGTGGCAAAATCACGGATTATGGATGGCTCTCCTGACATTCCTGGGAGCACGCGGACTGTTCCAGTGGTATGTTTTTTCCAGAAAGGGAATTGAACTCGCCTGACCCAGCCTGCTTGATACCCGCATGCATTCGCCTCAGTGCCCTGGTTTTTCTGCCATCAACCTTTCCGTGCCTGCCATTTAATTTAAAGGTGAAATGAAGACTAAATTACTTACATGCAGTTTTATACAAATTATAAATTTATTTAATATATTTAGGTTCCCATCTGCAAGAACAAGCCTTGATTGAGGATGATTTCCATGAATCCTTCAACGATTTGATTTGATATTCTGTTTGGGTTTGCTACGAAATGATTTCAGAAAAATGATTGAATTTCAAGCATCAAAATCTATATATTTGTCAGCCGGAATAATTTTTGATAGCCAGATTATTCCAGGGCAAGCAATTTGTCCCAGGAGCATAAAGAAAGATTACATGATCAGGAAACTCGCCCTTGCTGCGCTTATCATCTGTGCCTTTTCACTGCAGGCACAAGAGGTTCGCACCTTCGACGGAATCGGGAATAACCTGCAGAACCCCGCGTGGGGGGCTGCCCATTCCCACGTACGCTGGTTTGTAACAAACGGATATGCCGATGGTATGAATATGCCGGGAGGCATGGATCGCCCGAATCCCAGGGTGATCAGCAATGCCCTTTTTGCCCAGGAAGGAAATATCAATGATGCACTTGCTCTCAGCGACTACGTCTGGGTATTTGGCCAGTTCATTGACCACGATATCACACTCGTGGAAAATATGGTGACCGAGCCCTTGATGATCCCGGTGCCGGCAGGAGACCAGGTGATGGACCCTTTTGGGACCGGCCAGGTCGTCATCCCGATGTTCCGGAATGTGTATGACCCGTCTACAGGAACGAGCCCCGATAATCCCAGGACCCATATGAATGAGATCAGCTCATTCATTGATGGCTCAGCCGTCTACGGCTCAGATGTATACAGGGCAAACTGGCTGCGCAGCTTCCAGAATGGTAAAATGAAAGTTTCCCAGGGAAACCTGCTTCCATTCAATACCGTGACCGGGGAATTCAACGACCCGGTTGATCCCGCTGCGCCATTTATGGGCGATGATGTCCAGCCCGGCAGGAAACAGTTCGTGGCCGGAGATATCCGGGCAAACGAGAATGTCCTGCTCATCGCCTTTCACACCATATTTGTGCGTGAGCACAACAGGATCTGTGATGAACTGCTCAGTAAAAACCCGGCGCTCTCTGATGAAATGCTTTACCAGCAGGCAAGGCGCATGGTGATCGGTCACATCCAGTCGATCGTATACGATGAGTGGCTCCCTGCCATGGGTGTCATTCTGGATGAATACAAAGGGTATGACCCCGAGGCAGATCCGAATATCATGAATGTCTTTTCGGCAGCCGCGTTCAGGCTTGGACATACTTTGCTGAGCCCTGTGATCAGGAGAATGGATGAAAACGGGGAAACCATTCCGTTGGGGGATATCGAGCTTCGTGATGCCTTCTTCCAGCCGTTAGAAGTGCTCAGGGCAGGCGGGCTGGATCCCTATTTCAAAGGGATGGGCGCCCAGATCCAGCAAGCCCTTGATTGCAAGGTGATTGACGATGTGCGCAATTTCCTCTTTGGCCCTCCGGGTGCCGGGGGACTGGACCTTGCCTCGATCAATATCATGCGCGGCAGGGAACGGGGGCTGCCTGATTTCAATACGGTACGTGCAGACTTTGGTCTTGAGCCGGTAACGGAATTCAGGCAGATCTGCTCATTTGAAGAAACAATTTCGGTCATTGAAGACCTCTATGGCACTGTGGACAATATCGATGCCTGGGTCGGACTCCTTGCAGAAGACCATATGCCACAAGCCCTTTTCGGGGAAACCATCATGGAAATCATGCATGTCCAGTTTCAGAATTTGCGTGACGGAGACAGGTTTTTCTATATGATCGACCCGGGTTTGTCGGATGAGGACATCGACGAGATCAGGAATACACGATTTTCAGATATCATCCGCAGGAATACGAATATCAAATTGATGCAGGACAATGTCTTTTTTGCCATGGAGCATGAAGATATTCCCTTTGCCAATGCAATCGTGTTGCCCGTTGAACTGGATGCGACCTTGTTCCCGAATCCCGTGGTAGATGAATTGCATATCAAGGTCTATACGTTTGAAACTGCAGACCTGAACGTTGAGATCCTGAATAACGCAGGTATGGTTGTACAGGAATTCAGAACACCGGTCAAACCCGGGGAGAACAAGTTTACGGTGGATATCGAAAAACCATTTTCACCAGGACTATACTTTGTGCATCTGAATATGGGCGATGACATCAGGAATGTCCTCAGGTTCGTTGTCCCATAGGTGATTGCCCTACCGGTTTTTCAACACCTCCGGCTTTTTCCTCTTCCATCTTTTATGTGACCAGAGCCAGTTTGGTGGGGCACTGAGGATTTCCTTTTCGAGTGCTTCGGCATAACGTTGGCTGAGTACATTTTTTTCTTCCAGTTCCGGGTGATCCGAAAGGGTATGGAAGGTTGCCTCGTAAAAACCCCGCCTGGTCCTTTTCATCGACATATGGATCAGCGGGTATTCAAATCGCCGGGAGACAAGTTCCGGGCCAGGTGCAAATCCTGTTTCCACATTGAAAAAGCGGACCCATTTGGCGGCTTCAGCATTTGCAGGGCTTTGATCGGCAGCCAGCATCATGGCGCCATTGATCCCTGAAAGGTGTTTTAGCAGCTTTACCGTTTCTCCCTTTGGATAAAGCACGAGCCCGGTCCTGGAGCGTTCTTCAAGGATCAATTGGTCGATCCGGTTGTTTTTCAACCGGTGGTAAACGCACAGGATCTGCCCGGGGGCCAGGTTTCCCAAAGCCAGGCCGGCCCATTCCCAGTTGCCGGTGTGTCCAAGTGTAAGGACGACAGATTGACCCTGTTCAAAATAGCTGAGTAGCACCTTCG
Organism: Lewinellaceae bacterium; assembly: GCA_029976695.1. Taxonomy (GTDB): domain Bacteria; phylum Bacteroidota; class Bacteroidia; order Chitinophagales; family Saprospiraceae; genus JARQTN01. The sequence continues at coordinate 11,012 of JARQTN010000061.1, read as the reverse complement.
GATTGGTAAAGGAAAACCTGCCTTCAAGCTGGGGAATCGGAATCGAAAACCCCTTAATCGTTTCCAGCATGATATCTGAGAAATTCCGGTAGCTCTCTGTCAGGTATTTGTTCATTTCGTATTCAGAGGCATCAGGAAATACCCTGCGCATGTTTTCCTCCGAGGTTTCCAACCTGTATCTGACGACATATCGCAAAACCAGCGCCATCAAATCAGACAGGAGGTACATCAGCTTGAAAGGCATGACAGCAAACAGCGTTTTTCCGATCCGGACAATGATGTAGGAGATATAGCTCGCCATGATTCATCGGCAAATTTAGGGGGCATTCGGTAACGAAAGCAATCTTCTGCTGAATTTGGTATCTTTTTTGATATTTTAAACCCGGGTCAGAAACCGATTTGATTCACCAAAACCGATTACCTTCCAGATGGATCCACTGCGCGTCATCATCGTCGACGACCATATGTTATACACAGATGCCTTGAAGGAACTCCTGCATGCACAGGAAGCCCCGTGTTATAAGGTCGTTGCGACAGAAGAAGATGGCTTTGGCGTGCTGGAGACCCTGGACAGGCATGATGCAGACCTGTTGCTGCTTGACCTCAACCTGCCAGGCCACGACGGCCTTGAGCTGCTCCCCGAAGTATCGGCAAAGTTTCCGGATCTGAAAGTCATCATCGTGACGATGTATGATAACCCGAAGTTCATCCAGGAAAGTATCAAGCAGGGGGCAAGCGGCTATGTGGTCAAAACGAGTGGGTTTTCTGAACTGAAGAAAGCCATCTCTGAAGTGATGAGTGGTAATTTGTTCATTAGTGAAGGCTTGATGATGTTTCCAAAGGAGGCACATGAAGAAACAATGAATGGAGGAAAGTTTGATGATACATTTGCGGTAAAGAACAAATTGACGAAAAGGGAAAAAGAGATCCTGATCCTGATTTCCAAAGCAAAGAGCAGCAAGGAAATTGCCGAGATCCTGTTTATCAGTGACCAGACGGTCAGTGTGCACAGGAAGAACATCATGCGCAAACTGAACGTGAGCAATACGGCCAGCCTGATCAAATTTGCCCTTGAAAACAACCTGATTGAATAAGATGGAAGGACGCGCCAGCGAAGTGAAATAAGACATATCAACGCCGCACATTCCAATGCCCTATCTTGTTGGTAATCACGACACTGGGCAAATATTTTTTTGGATTTTTTACCCCACTTTATGTGAATCATGGGATTTTGGGATATATTTGTTATGCTAAGGTCGATCTGAGCAGTGATATCCCCCCTTTGAATCTTGCTCCGCTAAGAAAGCTTGAAAGTTCAGTAATCCCATTGTTTAACTTATCAGATCTCATCATGAGGAACCAACTTATCCCTGTAACGCTTCTCCTTGCGATTTTCTCATTTTTTTCACTCAGGGCAGCAGATGATCCCTGTTACTACGACAACATCCCGCCTGTCGCTGTGTGCGATGCACATACAGTCGTGGCTCTCGGAGCTGACGGTGTTGCCGAAGTGTATGCCGAGACAATCGATGACGGAAGTACAGACAATTGTGGCATTGCAGACTACCAGATCAGGAGGATGATGCAGGGATGGTGCCCCCCGGGGTATGATGATGACACTTATTTTGGACCCAAGACGGCTTTCTGCTGTGAAGACGTTGGCACGGTACAATGGGTTGTGCTGAAGGTTATCGACTTTAAAGGGAATTCAAATACGTGCATGGCAGAAGTGATCGTGCAGGATAACAGCAGTCCGAATGTCACATGTCCACCGGATATTTATATCAGCTGTGATTTTTGGTTCAGTGAATACGATCTGTACAATAGTTACAGCAGTGTTTTCGGTACGATCGTTCCTGCGGGGACCCAACAAAAACCGATCATTATCAATGATCCCGGAAACCCGACCAAACCCCAACCTTACCAGTGGGGTTATGACGGGGTTGCAAGCTGTGGTGGCGTTTGCAATGGCTGGGGCGGACAAATGCCCTGGATCAGTGTCGTTGATGTGATTGATCTGCGAAACAGCTGTGGTGTTGGTAAAATCAAGCGGAAGTTCCAGGTGGAATGCGGCAACTATATCGAATATTGTACGCAGACCATCCATGTAAAGGATTTCTATGGCGGAAGTTACGGGATCACCTGGCCCAAGGATTATACGGTCGATGACTGTGGGGCCAACCTGGACGATTACGCTCCTGACCTGTTACCACCGCCTTACAACAAGCCCTATGTGGGCAGTGGCGGTTCATGCAGTTTGATCGGGATTGCGTACGAGGATCTCGTGTTCACTTTTGCTGAAGGCGCCTGTTACAAGATCTTGCGCGAATGGACAGTAATCGACTGGTGTAAATATGATCCGCACTATCCGTGGTCAGGCGGGATATGGAAACATACGCAAGTCATCAAGATTACAAATCACAAGCCACCTGTGTTTCATGAACCATGCGATGATGTCGTTGTCGAAGGATACGAGAATGACTGCGCCGGGAGGTATCACAGGATCTATGATGTGAAAGATGATTGCACACCTGTCCACAAATTGAAGTATGATTATAAAATCGATCTGTACGCAAATGGTTCCTACGACATTAAGTATGAAGGGACCGGAGCCCCTACAGTAGACAAGGTGCTACCACTGGGCTGGCACAAGATCCTGATCTATGTCGAGGATCAGTGCGGCAATACGACGACATGCGCACATAAAATCCATGTGGTGGACAAGAAAAAACCGACACCTGTCTGCTATTACGGGTTGTCGTCTGTCGTGATGCCGATCGGCGGGATGGTCACGATCTGGGCAAAGGATTTTGACGCATCCAGTTATGATAACTGCACCCCGCAATCCAAATTGAAATTCAGCTTCAGCGCTGATGTCTATGAAAAATCACGGGTCTTTGACTGCGATGATATTGGTGTGGTGCCCATTCAGATCTGGGTCACCGATGAATATCATAACCAGCAATATTGCACCACGTATATCCAGATCGACGATAATGAAGGGGCATGTGTTGGTACCCACCCGATTTCAGGTTTGGTTACCTCTTTCGAGGGGGTTGGAATCCCGGATGCCTCTGTCGACCTGTTCAAGATCATGCCTGACCAGACACTCGATAGTGACGAGACGACGAGCATGACCAATGAACTGGGCCAGTATCTGACCGGTTTCGGGACGACCTCATATGACCGGCAGCTCATGGTTTCACGTGATGGCGATCCCGTGGCGGGGCTTTCCACACTGGACCTTGTCGATCTGCAAAGGCATGTGCTTGGCCTTGAACCATTTACAGAGCCCCAGCAATTCAAGGCAGCGGACCTCGATGGCTCGGGACATGTGGGTGTGAAGGACCTGTTACTCCTGAGAAACGTGCTGTTGGGCGGGATCACCGGGGAAGCGGATCTTGGCTGGTACTTTTTCGATGAAAACTGTACCTGGGATCATCCGCAGGATATTCTCACTGGTGAATGCGCGGAAGGATATCATGTCGACCAGGATGCTGAATTCCCGATGCCCGTAAATTTCCATGCGGTCAAAATGGGTGATATCAACAATGACCTGACAAATACGGCCTGGCACATCGAAACGAGGTCGCCGGTGAACTATGCATTGTACTTTGATGAAGATGAAGAAGTCAGCGGATTGATCCATTTCAGGGCAGGGGAGGACATCTCCTCTTTTGGTGCCCAGTTTTCGCTGCCGCTCCCGGAAGGTGCTTTTGAGGTGCTGGACGGCACCTGGGCCGTGGACCAGAATTCAATGCGGTTTGATGTTGACCGGGACCTGGTGAATTTTGCATTTGCCGGTCAGACTGTACGTGAACTGGATGAAAACGAGATCCTGTTCTCGATCCGGTTGGATGCTCAGGATCCGGCGATGTATGCCGATCAGGTCCGGGACCGCCTCCATGATGGCCTTGTTCCGGAAATATATAACGAAATGAAAGAGGCGATCGACCTGACAATCGGGATGGCGCCGAAAGATGTAAATAAGCAAATCGATTCATATAGGCTTTCCGTGACTCCCAATCCGGCAACACATCAATCGACTTTTGTGATCGAAACGCCAATAGAGAATACCGGAACACTCCGCGTATTCAATGATGTTGGTGAAGTGGTTTCAGAAATTGCCTTGAGCGTGCACCCAGGAACGAACCGGATTGCCTTCGATGCTGCGAAACTAACTGCGGGAGTGTATTATTACAGCGTTCAATTTGACCACTATCACGGTAGCGGCAAGCTGATCAAGTTGTAATAACCCTTCAGTTCAGGTGATTCCGATCACCGCATTACGGGAAAAAGGACAGGGGAGCGCATTTCGCTGCTCCTCTGTCCCGGTTTTTATTTTGACTCACCCTCATGTCACAGCCCCTTCACTAAAATTGGTATCATTTTCGCTGCAGAACCCCCTGGGTACTGAAAGTCAGCCCTTTTGCACAAAGAAGTAAAGGGTGAGAATGGAGCGAATTATGTGGAAAGTATTCTTATTTTTGCATGATATGCTTATATTGAAATAGTCCCTTTTATATATCTAATTGATATTCAAATGAATAAATCGATTTTCAGCTTGATCCTGGGCATTTTTTTCTTTCCTCTCTTCCTTTCTGCCCAACCCATATTCAATATCAGTAATGAAACGGGAGATAATGGTACGACTGTGGAAGTCGATTTTACAGTAGATAATTTTGAGAAGATCATTTCCATGCAGTTTTCCATCAACTGGGACTCTGATGTGTTACAATACCAGGAAATCACCAATGTGTCCACGGATATCCCCGGATTTTCACCATCTGCCATATTTTCAACACCACCGATCCAGGATCCAGGGGTTGCCACCCTTTCCTGGTTTGAGCCCAATGCGGGATCCTCACCGGTGACGCTGCCTGATCAATCACTGATCTTTACAATTGTGTTCAATGTGGTCGGAGATCCTTGTGACGAGACGCAGGTCAGGATCACAGACACCCCACTTGCCATAGAAGTTGCCGAGGAAGGATCGATTCCCGTAGATATCAGTCAGAATGGTGGAAACTTTATGGTGCCCGGGACGGATTGCATGTCTGCTGATCTGTCCATCACGGGATCCATGGAAAGCGGAAACAACGGCGACCAGGTTTGTGTACAGTACACCGCCACCGGTTTCCGGAACCTGGGGTCGGTGTTGTTCGGGTTGAAATTCAACCAGAATGTCATCTCCTTTCAGTCCACGCAGAACTACGGCCTGCCCGGATTGGCTGAAGGCGGTTTCGGAACGACCAATGCAGAGAACGGAGAAATCAACTTCCTCTGGTTTGACCAGAATGGAGTCGGCGTCGATGTGCCTGATGGGACGGTCATTTTCGAGATTTGCTTCGAGATTGTCGGGGGGGCAGGACAAATGTCCACGATTGACTTCACCGATACCCCGAATTCACAGATTGAAATTGCAGATATTGACGGAAACGTGCTTGATGTGGACCTCGTTCCCGGGAAGGTAACGGTCGAGGGGGGCAATATTCAGGGCTTTGCGCTCTTTGCCTCAGATACCTGTGCAGGGACCAATGCAAATATTTGCATTGATATCACATCGCAGGAGTTTCTTGATATCCTCAGCTTTCAGGGAAGCATCAACTGGGATCCTGCCGTACTTGAGTTTACGGGGTCGGATAATTACGGGATCCCCGATTTTTCGGAAGGCAATATCGGAACCCCGGACGATCCGGGAAACGGTCCTGGCGAAGCGACCTTTGCCTGGTTTGACAACAATGTAACAGGAGTGGATATTCCAGACGGCGAAGTCTTGTTTACCCTGTGCTTCAAAGTCGTGGGTGCTTCAGGCACGTCCACACAGATCACTTTTACATCCACACCGCTCACGCTCGAAGTTGCTGATGCAGATGGCAACGTCCTTGATGTCACAACTATTCCCGGGACAGTTACTGTTGACCCGGCATGCCAGCCCTGCGGTTTTTCTGTTGATGAAGTGATGAATCCATGCAACGGTGAATCAAATGGTTCGATCCAGCTTTCCGTCTTCGGGTGCCCGGAGCCGATCACGTATGCATGGAATGACGGGAGCACAGATGAAGACCGTACCGGTCTTCCAGCCGGAACATACTCGGTGACGATCACAACAGGCGACAATACGATCCTTGTTCCGGGTGATATTATCCTGGTAGAGAACCCGGCGATCACTTCAACAGTTGTCGTCACAAACCCGACTCAGGGGAATACTGATGGGGCGATCGACCTGACCGTATCAGGAGGAACGCCACCATATACTTTCCTATGGAGTGAAAGTGCCGGAAATGCGACGACGGAAGACCTTGTCGGTCTTGGTGAAGGGATGTACAGCGTCACGATCACGGATGACAATGGGTGCACACTCGAATCCGGGCCCTTTAGCCTGGGTACAGGGATCACCGGGGAAGTGACTGGTGTTGCCTGTTTCGGTGAGTCTACCGGTGCGATTGATCTGAGTGTCACTTTTGGAACCGGACCCTACACATTTTCCTGGAATGACGGGAACACCGGTGAGGACCGTTCCGGACTTGCCGCGGGAGAGTATTGCGTCACAGTAACGGATGCAAATTCAGCCACGATGGACAGGTGCTTTGATGTCAACGGGCCGGCATCAGCCATCTCGGTATCCGCAAATATCACGGACGATGAAAATGATGTTGGGGAGGGTGCGATCCTCCTTTCTGTGAGCGGCGGGATAGGCCCATATACATATGCATGGGATAATGGAGCGACCTCCCAGAACCTGACAGGGTTATCAGCCGGCGTTTACTGCGTATCAGTTACAGATGACTTTGGTTGTGTATACGAAGAATGCTTTACAGTACTTGGCTCTGAAATGGTCGTGTCAGTCACACCTGTCGATTTCAATGGTTTCAATACAAGCTGTGCCGGGATATGTGACGGTGAAGTCGTTGTATCCGTCATAAATGGCCTCGGGGACCTGACGTATGAATGGAATGACGGTGAATCCACCGGGGACCGGACAGGACTGTGTGCCGGAAGCTATACCCTGACGGTCACAGACGGGACCGGCCAGACGGCATCTGCCACGATCGAGTTGACTCAGCCGCCTGCGATCCAGGTCATTGCAGAGACAACAGATCCTTCAGTTGCAGGGATGGCTGATGGCCGTATTTCACTTCAGGTATCGGGTGGTGTTGCGCCATATGCCTATTTGTGGAATGATGCGAATAATTCCATCACACCCGTATTGGAAAACCTGCCTTCCGGAGCATACATGGTCATTGTCACTGACCAGAATGGCTGTGAGGCGATTTCCAATGTATCCTTGCTCGGGCCGGAAGGCTGTTACAGGGGAAGTGCCGTGATCACGCCTAACGGGGATGAAGTTAATGAAACACTGATGATCTCCTGTGCCGGCAACGAGCGGAATGTACTGCATATTTTCAATCGCTGGGGTTCACAAGTGTTTGAACAAAGCGATTACGACAATACATGGAATGGGGTGGACCAGGATAATGAGCCAGTTGTTGATGGCGGGTACCACTGGGTACTGGAAGTCTTTTTACCCAATAATGATACCCGGATTTACAAGGGTACTGTTTCTGTTTTGCGCTCTGTGAGGTAAGCGGAGCCTTCATTGTTTACGAGATAACCAAATTCTGATGAAAGGAATACGAAACATATTGATCTTCAGTCTTCTCCTTGTGAGTGGTGTTCTGATCTCGCAGGAAGCGGCTGTTTTTACCCATTATAATATCCAGCCCGTCCTGATCAATCCTGGTGCAACAGGGTTTGGGGAGTATCACCAGTTTTTCGGCAATTATCGCAGCAAGTGGTCTTCATTTGACGGCGCGCCAAAGACATTCACATTCATGTATCACGGAGCCGTCAATGACCGCATCGGATTAGGTGCACAATTGTACAGTGACCGCATCGGGGCAAATAGTGTATTGCATGTCCAACTCAACTATGCCTATAAATTCAAGGCCGACCTGTTTGATTTCGGGATCGGGTTGAGTACCGGTATCCAGCGTTTTACGCTCAGGGATATCAATGATGATCCGTTCGTACAACCAAATGATGTGCTGATCGCCCAGGCCATGGACGGTGTGTCTTCCTTTGACGCATCTGTGGGGATATTCGGATCTTATGACAATGCGTTCAGGTTCGGGCTTTCTTTTCCGAACCTGGTGCGCTCCCGGCTGTCGGATATTACCGGGGATGTGGAGGTCGATGTAAATGAATTCGGCTATATGCTATTCCTGGGCTACATCCATGAGGTAACAGATTACGACTTTCTCATAGAGCCATCCATTCTGATCAAGAAAATAAGGTATGTCCCGTTCCAGCTGGATGCAAACGTGCTGTTCAAGTTCCTCCAGGAGCAATTGATTGGCGGGCTGACCTACAGTTTCGGTACCGGGGACCGCCTTGGGTTCCTCATCGGGACCAGGATCGACAAACTGCGTTTATACTATTCCTACGATGTGAATTTCGGGGATTTGCAGCAGTATAACAATGGCTCTCATGAGTTCTCAATTAACTACATTATTCCTTCAAAAAGCAGCTCTGCAGGGACACCTGCACAGTAAACCGGCCGATCACTTATCTGGCAATAAAGCCATATAAGGAATTTAACTCATTTGTGTATTTATTAATGCGTATCCGGGCATTCATCAGGATGTTACACATCTATATTTCCGCTATTTAACACATTGAGAACACTTTAGGATTTTCTCCACTATGTAACTTGTTTGTTTACAGCTCTTTTAGGTATTGTGTCTATTTCTAATGTAAAAATTACCAAATTCCGGGTATATGCAGAAGATGCTCATTCTCTATCTTTGTGCATGGAGGGGGCGAAGTATGCCTGTTTGGCATGGATTTTGACCCTCCAATTGAACAAATTATAATCTTGAAATCAAGTGAACGGAAAACCAAGAACTGAACTCCCCAGAAAGTTCCTGGCCAATTGACATCACACATTTTAAGATCATAATTCCAATAAGACGAAAAGTAAATTGCTCAAATAAAGATTTGGGCAATGAGTGTATGATATCAATTCATTACTAAACCGATTAAAAATTTAATAACCAAAACTCAATCTCATGAAAAAGAAACGTTTTGCTTTTCTTCTACCGGAGCAAAATCGGAGAAGCCTGAGGATCGCAGTATCCGCTATGGCTTTCTTTGCATTTATGCTCTTTGCCGGATCTTCTTCGGCGCAAAAACTGATGCAAACCGATGTATCGGTTGCCAAGATTGAGCAACAAGTCCAGGAAATGGCTGAAATCGTTGCTCAAATTCCTTCCGATGTGGCCAATACACAAAAAGCCCGCTACTATCAGGATTATCTGCAATATCTCGAGGCTGTCCTCAATGACATGCAAAACGGGGATACTTACGCTAAAGCAGCCACTAAAAACAGGGCGCTATACCCGAACCATCCGAATTCCGGAAATCAACAGGGTGTGAAAAGGAATTCCACTTCAGACGGGTCAAATGCCCCCGCTGCTGAAAACGGCAAGAAGCAGAGATCAATGAAAAAGAAAGATAATTAGTCAAGGGTCTTGACCGAATTAAACTACAAAAAACAGAAATGATGAAAAACAGTATACTCTTTACATTAATTACGGTACTTGGGTTCTTTTGTGTAAATGACGCATTTGCACAATTTCCGGGTACCTGGACGCTTACACTGGAGGATGGTTTCGGTGACGGCTGGAACGTTCCGGCTTTTTCCGAGGATGGTGAACTGATCGTGACCGTAAACGGTACCCCGGTTCCCGGATCTCCATTTTCCAACTCTTCAGGGGCGCCTGAAACGTACACATTTGATGTGGCCAATGGTGACCAGGTCGAAATGATCTATGACAACCTGGCTACAGCAAACTTCAACAATGAGCACATCATTGCGCTGGAAGATGGAAGCGGCCTGACCGTATTTTCCGGAAATATGGGTGCCAATGATTCTCCACAACAGATCTCCATTTATAGTGCCACTATCCAGCTCGCACAAAATGGTGCCTGCCAGCACTATATTACCTTGTTCGACAGCTTTGGGGATGGATGGAACGGTGCATCTGTAGATGTGTTCGTTGGCGGGTCTCCTGAGCTGACCGGGGCCACTTTTACTAGTGGTGGTCAAGCCACATTTTTCTTTTATGCAGCCACTGGTGATGACATCGATATCATTTTCAATGGCGGGATCTTCGATTCCGAGTGTTCCTACACCGTCTTTGACTTTGATGGAAACGAACTGCTCTCTGTAACCACTTTGACAGATGGAGATCAGGCTTTGACTGTCGGTGCATGTCCGGAACTCTGTGAACTGACCTGCCCGAATGATATCATTGTGAATTTGGGACCTGGCGAGTGCGGTGAGATCATCAGCTACGATGTGAACGGTATGGGCGGTTGTGCCTCTGTCGTTGTGCCTGGTACAGTACTCGAAGGCTTCGCTGGCCCGCTGGCTCCGGGTAACTGGACATTTGATAACGGCGGAACAGATGCCAGCCTTGATCTGAGTGGCATTCCGGATGTACTCGTCTTTACGGGTATTGACGATGGTACTTTCCTTGGCTTTGCATCACTCGAAATCACTGTGCCATTCGATGCCAATATTTCATTCGACTGGCTGACAACAACACCTGACCCTGGCTTTGATGCCTTTGCTTATGGTGTCAACGGAAACTTTACATTGCTTACACAGGCGAGTGCGAATGGTTCTGTATCCGTGAATGTCAGCGCTGGGGATGTATTTGGTTTGTACATGGAAACCCTTGATGGTCTATTCGGAACGATCACGGCTGAGATCTCGAATCTTGTCGTGACAGAACTCGTCTCTGAATTGGATCTTGACATCACTGGTGTTGAAAGCGGTGATTTTGTAGAGCCGGGTGTATATCCAACAGAAATTTGTGCAACAGACCTGATCACAGGAGATCAAACTTGCTGTACATTTAACGTAACAGTAAATGCCTACAGCGGACCAGTACTGACATCACTGGCATGTAATGACCTGGTCCAGATCTCGGTTGACCAGAACT
>JARQTN010000060.1 GCA_029976695.1 Lewinellaceae bacterium | reverse complement strand
GTGCCTACGGCACATTTGGGGGCTAAGAGGAAATCAATCATCATAAATCATTCATCATACATTATCAAAATTCTGGGCTGCCAATATTTTGTACCCACGGCATATTTTTGGGGTGAATGTGGGATTATCCATTATCCATTATCCATTATCCATTATCCATTCCCCCATCCCGGTACTCTTTTTGCATGTCAACCGAAAACAACTTAATATGCAAGGGTTTGTTGCTTTGACATTGGATACATGACAACCACATCGATATGACCACAGACGATAAATTAAAGGAACTCGGATTCGGGAAACTCCTTGAACTCCCGTTTTCGATCCGGATCAGTTTTAAAAAGGTGATCGAGTACTGGGAAGGAAAGGCATCCAACCCCGCCTCCCCGGACCATGAGAAGGCAAGGAAAATTCTTGCGGTCATTGGGCCGGAACACGTGTTCAGGACAAAATTCAGTGACTTGTCCATCCTTGAGGAATACCGGGAAGACTTGAGTTTGCTGATGAGCCATGTCTTTCCCGAAGCGCTGACAGAGAATGAGATCAAAGCGATCAGTGTGCCTTTTGTGCCCATGTTCTTCAATCCGACAAAGAGGCTGCAAAAGATTATGCATAAAGCCGGTGCGGATCACAAATTTATGCTCCGGGATTTTGACCTGAACGAAGTCTACAAAGTTGCAGGCTCATACTTTCTTGAAATGGGATATGGGATAAAGCAGAGGTACAAGAAACCGACCTTTATCGATATCCCGGACTTGGAAAGAGGTTTGACACGTCACTATCGAGCTTTTTTCAACGGTGAGTTTTCCACTTTTAGCTTGACCGATAAATCGCTGGAATTGACTGATGAAGATATCCGGCAGCTTGTGGAGCATTTTGATGATGTTGAGTTGTGGAAGGAGAAAATCCCCCCGCGCAGCATCCTCCTGGAAGGATTTGCGATCATCACGCTGTTTGATGTCACGACCGACCAGGCATTATCAGAGTTGAAAGACCAGTTGCTGCAGAAAGATGTCCTGCATGCACCCGAATCGGTCGGCAAGCTGGGGATGTATGTAAAAAATTACCTTGAGCTCGGGGATGTCCGCCTCGGTGTGGCTTCCTATGACAGGGAGACTCAAAAGATACGTTCACTGGGTGGTGGTGACCTGACTAGCCGTATCCTGCAAAACAAGAAAGAGGCGAAGAGTAGCGAATGCTTTTCGGATTCCACCTTCATCGACCTGTTCAAGAAAAAGGGTAAGCTGGTCATTCCGAATGTGGAAGAGGCTGAACTGGGTGATCAGTTTGTAACAACCCTTTTGGAAAATGAAGGGGTGCAAAGTGTGATCCTGGCTCCTTTGGTGTATGGGGAGGATGTGCTCGGGTTTCTCGAATTGACCAGCAAACGCAAGAATGAATTGAACCAGATCACCGCAGAAAGGCTGGATGCGATCCTGCCCCTGTTTACGGTAGCTGTGGACAGGGCACTTGTCGAATATGAAACCGCGCTTGAGGCGATTGTTCAGGAAAAGTTTACATCAATCCATTCCTCTGTCTCATGGAAATTTTTTGAAGCTGCCGGAAAGGTGCTTCAATCAAAACGGAATGGCCACCTCATTGAGCCTGAAGAGATCGTCTTTCCTGATGTGGTGCCGATCTATGGCCAGTTCGATATCCGCGGGTCCAGCCATGCGCGCAACAAGGCAATCCAGGCCGATCTGCTTTTGCAGCTCCGTTTTGCTGCAGAGGTGGTCCAAACGGCCATCCGGATCGAAAACCTTCCGGTTTACCAGGTCCTGATGCACCAGATCAATGGTTTTATCAGTGCCCTGAAAGATGAGATCAATGCAGGGGATGAGGTCAAGATCCTTGATTTTTTAGGAAAGGAAGTATACCCGGTGTTCAGCCATCTCGAAAAACTTGGTGGTGAATTTCAGCAAGCCGTGACGAACTACAATAAAGAGCTTGATCCGGCCCTTCGGGTTGTGTACAGGGAAAGAAAGGCCTATGAGGAAACCGTCATGATGATCAATGAGTTGATATCTGACTACGTGGAAACTCACCAGGAATTTGCCCAGCGGATGTTTCCGCATTACTTTGAAAAATACAAGACGGACGGGCTTGAATACAATATCTACATCGGGGCTTCCCTGCTCCAGAACAGGGAGTACCACCCGGTTTACCTGCAAAACCTGCGCATTTGGCAGTTACTGATCTCATGCGGTGTGGAACGGCTGATCCATGAAAAACGCCATGGTTTCCCAGTCGATCTGAAAATCACCTCCATGATCCTGGCGCACAATAACCCGCTTTCCATCAAATTCAGGATGGATGAAAAGCAGTTTGATGTGGATGGTGCATACAATATCAGGTACGAAATCATCAAAAAACGCATCGATAAAGCTTTCATAAAGGGAACCGCTGAAAGGCTGACCCAGCCCGGAAAGATCAGCATTGTCTACACCCAGCAGGAAGAAGCTGAAGAATATCACAAGTATATCGATTATCTACAGGCGATTGGCTATCTTTCGCATGGAGTGGAAGAATTGGAACTCGAGGACCTGCAGGGCACAAGCGGCCTGAAGGCAATCCGCGTGCCACTCAATTTCGAACAGGCAGATGAACATTCAATAGATGAATTACTCCAGTCTGTCCTGGTCGCTGAATAATTTTCTGAAATCCGAATCCGGCAAAGTATGCACAACGTCGTCTCGCACAGTCTTTTTACCGACTTTGATATCGACCTCTTCAAATCGGGCAAGCATTTTCGGTTATACCATAAATTCGGCGCTCACCCTGTAACTGTTGACGGGGTCGAAGGAACCTATTTTGCGGTGTATGCACCAGCTGCAGCGGCTGTCGAAGTGATTGGCGACTTCAATGGCTGGACCCCGGGCACCCACAAACTGTACGTGCGCTGGGACGGTTCTGGTATCTGGGAAGGTTTTATCCCGGGGCTGGGCAATGAGGCAATCTATAAATATCACATCACTTCAACCAACCAGGGGATGACCATGCAGAAGTCGGACCCCTATGCCTTCCATTGCGAAACACCGCCAAAAACGGCTTCGGTGATCTGGGACAAGGAATATACCTGGCAGGATGGGGAATGGATGCAGGCAAGGCATGCAAAGAACGGCATCGAAGTCCCCATGTCCGTCTATGAAATGCATGTCGGCTCATGGAGGAGGCACCTTGATGAAAACCTGCCATACACGTACCGTGAGCTGGCTGAGGTGCTGCCTGGCTATTTGCGCGAAATGGAATTCACGCACGTGGAATTCATGCCCATTATGGAGCATCCCTATGATCCGTCCTGGGGTTACCAGGTCACCGGCTACTTCGCCCCGTCCAGCAGGTTTGGAACGCCGGAAGACTTTAAATACCTGGTCGACAAGCTGCACCAGGCAGGCATTGGCGTGATCCTGGACTGGGTGCCCTCGCATTTCCCCGCAGACGGGCATGCATTGGGCAATTTTGACGGTTCCTGTGTCTATGAACATCCCGACCGGAGGAAAGGGTACCATCCCGACTGGAAAAGCCTGATCTTCAATTTTGAACGCAATGAGGTGCGTGCCTTTCTGATCTCCAATGCACTGTACTGGCTCGATGAGTTCCATATCGACGGTTTGCGTGTGGATGCAGTTGCATCGATGGTCTACCTCGACTATTCGCGTGAAGACGGAGAATGGGAGCCCAATGAGTACGGGGGCAAGGAATACCTGGCCGCCATTTCATTCCTGAAGGAATTCAATGAGACTGTCTACGGCAATTACCCTGATACGATCACGATCGCGGAAGAGTCAACCGCATTTCCGGGGGTGTCCAAACCCACATTTGCCGGCGGGCTGGGATTCGGGATGAAATGGATGATGGGGTGGATGCATGACACCCTGAACTATTTCAAGATCGATCCGCTGTACAGGAAATACCACCACCACAGCATCACCTTCTCGATGATCTATGCCTATTCGGAGAATTACATGCTGCCGTTCTCACATGATGAAGTGGTCTATGGCAAGGGTTCTCTCCTTTCCCGCATGCCAGGCGATGGCCCGCTGCAGTTTGCACACCTTCGCGTACTGCTTTCATACATGTATGCCCACCCGGGAGCCAAATTGCTGTTTATGGGCGGTGAGATCGGCCAGCGCAATGAATGGGACTTCAGGTCCAGCATCGAATGGCACCTGCTGCAGTATGAATCGCATGAAGGCGTCCAGATCTGTACCCGGACGCTCAACCACCTCTACAGGACGGAACCTGCGCTGCACCGCAAGTGCACTGACCCGGAAGGCTTTGAATGGCTCAATATCGATGATTGGCAGAACAGCGTGATGTGCTTTCTCCGGAAATCAGAGAACCCGGAGGATACCATTCTTGTAGTCCTTAACTTTACACCGGTCGAAAGGACAGATTACAAGGTCGGTGTGCCCCTCTCTGCAAAATGGAAGCAGGTATACAATTCCCAGGATCCGGCGTACTGGGGAATGGGCCAGACCGGAAGCACCGAAATGGTGGTTCAGGATGTTCCTTCACACGGGAAAGATCAATCGGTAGAAATTGTGATCCCGCCGATTTCCGCGATCTATTACAAACACGAAGGCCCCCTTCCCAGGAAGAAGGCAAAGCGGAAAACCCCTTCAAAAAAGAAAGGGAAATCACGCACAAAAGGAAAAAAAGAATAGCCGCCCGGCTGTTAGACCTCTACGACTGAATTTTCCTCGTCTGAAACCCCGGTCGGGACATAAGCGTCCGCCTGGTCATCATTCTGCCATGTCGCGCCATCAACCAGATACCTGAACTGGTATGACTTTCCGGTTTCGAGGTCAACCGTTGCTTTGAAGGAACCGTTTTTCATTGCCTTCATGGCGATCGGCTTTTTCATGTTCCAGTTATTGAACTCACCGACAAGGCCCACTTTTTTCGCACCATCAGCCATTTCTTTCGGCAATGTGAAGGTGACTTTGCAAACTGGTTTCGTTTTTAGAAATTTCTTGGATAAACTCATTTCTCCTGTTTTTGAAATTATGGAAACTTAGTGTAGGTACTACAATAAGACAAAAGTATTCCTTTTCCGCAAAAAAGTCAAATCAGGAGGCCAAAATTGAAATTGTGCCTGCCACCGGGTGAGACGTGTGGTTACGAAGTTAGGCGAATGCTGAATCATTTTCAACACCTGCACAGCTGTACCATCTTCCTCGTATATTTGGAAGGTACCAACAGGAATCTGATGTTGAAAGGGAAAACTGTCTATATCACCGGTGCCTCGCGGGGGATCGGGAAAGCAATCGGTCTGAAGCTCGCCCGTGCAGGAGCGAATATTGTCATCGCTGCCAAGACCATGGCACCCCACCCAACACTGGAGGGCACGATCTATTCCGCGGCTGAGGAAATGGAAGCAGCCGGCGGAAAGGCCCTGCCTGTCAGAACGGATGTTCGTTCCGAGGAGCAGGTACAGGCGAGCATTGAAGAGGCCGTAAACGTATTCGGTGGCATTGATATCGTTGTCAACAATGCAAGTGCCATCCAGCTCAGTGGCATTGCACATACCACGATGAAAAGGTATGACCTCATGCATTCGGTCAACGTCAGGGGGAGCTACCTGGTTATCCAGAAGGCATTGCCACACCTGAAAGCGTCTAAAAATGCCCACATCCTGAATATTTCCCCGCCTTTGAATATGGAACAAAAGTGGTTTGAAAACCACGTGGCTTATACCATGACAAAATACGGCATGAGTATGCTTGTCCTTGGCCTGTCCGGGGAGCTCAAGCCGGACGGGATCGCGGTAAACGCACTTTGGCCAAAGACGGTAATTGCGACAGCAGCGGTCCGGAACCTTCTCGGCGGCGAACCCATGATCCGCCAGAGCAGGAAGCCGGAGATCATGGCCGATGCCGCATTCGAGATCCTCCAAAAACCGGGCGTCACATTTACGGGGAATTTTTGTGTGGACGAGCAGGTTTTAAGGGATGCAGGTGTCTCTGATTTCGAAAAATATGCCCAGGTCCCGGGGAACGACCTCCTGCCTGATTTTTTCCTTTAACCTGGTGAACATTGTCATCGCCTTATGAAGAAAGAACGAAAAGAAAAGAATTTCATTAAAAAACCCGTATACCCGGGCGGCTCAAAAGCGATGAAGGCGTTTGTCAATGAACACCTGCAGTACCCTGAGGAAGCGGCAAAGCACGGGATCGAGGGAACCGTTTCCCTGCGTTACAGGATCAACCACGAAGGGAAAGTGGACCATGTGGATATCATTTCGGGGCTGGGGTATGGATGCGATGAGGAAGCCGTGCGCGTTGTAAAGCTCCTGCGTTTCCAGGTGGACAAGGTCCGGAAACTGAGGGTCACCTTCCACAAGAATATCCATGTCCACTTTAAAAAGCCGAAGGTGAAACAACGGAAGCAGGAGATCAGGTACCAATACACAACAACACCCGCAGCCGGGAAAACTGAAAAACCTGCAGCCCCTGAAAAGAAAGGGTATGCATACACGATCAGGTTCGATTCCTGATTCTGATATTCCGGAATGAGGGTGATATGGGATCTTACCCGGATTCTTGTTGAAAAGTTGGAATGCCCTAAAAATTCTGAATTTTCAATGCCCTGTACGTGACAACTTCCTTATTTTTCACGTTATAATTTCAACAAAGGACACGACACTTGTTTTCCACTATTGATAACCAATCTCAAACAACGATTCATGCACGATACAGAATTGAAAGAAAAAGCATTGGGAGGCGGTGAATTCCTGATCAGGGATTCCAAGCCTGCGGAAGTGTTCACCCCGGAAGAATTTGACCAGGATGCCCGGATGATCCGCGATATGGTCCGTGACTTCAATGCCGAGGTCGGCGAGAAAGTGCATGACCTGGATGCGCAGGTGGGCCTCATGGACAAAGCGGCTGAACTGGGATTGCTCGGGACACACATGCCCGAGATCTACGGAGGCATGGAGCTCTCGACCAATATCAATACCATGATCGGCGAAGAGCTTGGCAAGGGGGGCGGGTCCTTCAATACGACAATCGCTGCGCACACCGGCATCGGGATGTTGCCAATCCTTTATTTTGGTACAGATGAACAAAAACAGAAATACCTGCCCGGGCTGATTGACGGCAGCATGAAGGCATCCTATTGCCTGACCGAGCCAGGTGCAGGGTCCGATGCGCTTTCCGGGAAGACCAAAGCGGTCCTTAATGAAGCGGGAACCCATTATCTTATTGAAGGGCAGAAGATGTGGATCTCCAATGCGGGATTTGCAGACCTGCTCATCGTTTTTGCGAAAATTGACGGGGAACAGTTTACCGGGTTTATTGTCGATGCCAAATCGGACGGGATCACCCTCGGGGCGGAGGAAAAGAAAATGGGGATCAAGGG
>JARQTN010000059.1 GCA_029976695.1 Lewinellaceae bacterium | reverse complement strand
ACAGGCAGCTATACGGTAACGGGGATCGAGGTTGCACTTGGCGCCGGGGTTGGACCATGGGGCAGCATCGAGGAAATGCAGGTCATCGTGACATATGTGAATGGTCCCGGCGATTTTATCACCGGTACGATGTCCGGGGATTATGTCGAATTTGATCCGAATACGCAGAACGGGGTGACATTTCCATTCACCGGCTCGTTTAAAGTGTTGTTAGAATGATAGAAGAAAGTATTTCCTGAAAAATTCATTGAGGATTTAGGAATGGGCATCCCTGCAGGAAGATCACCTGCAGGGATTTTTCTATTATCGGGATACATGAAAGAAGGCCCGGAAAAATCTGATACCGGGCCTACATAAAACCTATTTACCCCTGTATCGTCCTATTAATGTTTGATCCTCGAAAGTTCGTAGGATACCGAGATGCGCATTTCATTGAGCTCGGGTCCGAGGCCTTCCCTGAAATAAGGAGTCATCATATATGTTGCCCCGATATTCAGTCCGCTGGGCTTGTGCATGATCATGAATCCCAGGCCGAATTTGTCCCGGTTGACCGGAAAATCATTGAATTGGTCATTCTTCACCACGACTTTTTCTTTACTGCCGTTTACCTTGAATTTCCGTTTGAGTTTTCCGGTCAGGTACCGGTCATACGTTACCCCGGCGGAGAGGAAGAACTCTCCGACATCAAAGTTCATGTTGACCGGGAAAGTCAGCGTGGTGGATACAAGTTTGGACTTGCCATAGCTGAAAAAACCGGTTCCGTAATCATGCGAGGGATCTGGATCAACCTCCCAGGTGACCAAACCGTTCTCGTTGCTGATGATCAGGTTTTCCGAGAATTTATACTTTGAGATTGCGACACCGGCACCCAGGCTGAGAAATACATCCCGCGTACCCAGGGTCACCACGTCCGTTGATGCCCTGAACGAAAACAGGTCGAGGAAGCCCGAGCCGAATCCATTGATCGTCGTCCTGAAATCTTCCGCATCCGGTCCGACAAAGAAATTGTAGGACATGCCGAAATCGCAGCGTGACCCGTCAAATGCCCTGAACTTGAATTCATTCTGAGCGATCAGCAGGTTGTTGAGGAAAAAGAGTAAAGTAATGAGTGTGTACAGTTTTGTTTTCATCATGTTTGGTTTTAAAGATCATCAAAGTGTCACATAAATGACGGGGTTTGACCTGGCAAGGTTGCAGCAGTTTTTGGGGATTAACGAAAAATTAAGAGTTACGGTACACGGGGTGCAGGGTGTCACGCTGCAGCCCGTGTACTAATTGTCAATCAGGTTTTTGAAGCGCGGCCGCTTCAGCTGCTGCTCACCGAGCCGCTCGATCTTCGCATTCTCGTAATCCGTGAAGTTCCCTTCGTAAAAGACGACCTGCGAATCGCCCTCAAAGGCCAGGATATGCGTGGCAAGCCTGTCGATGAACCACCTGTCATGGGAAATGACCAGGACGCACCCGGCAAAATTCTCGATCGCTTCCTCCAGTGCACGTAACGTATTTACATCAATATCATTGGTGGGCTCGTCCAGCAGGATAACGTTCCCGCCGCTCCTCAGCGTGACTGCAAGGTGGACCCGGTTGCGTTCGCCGCCGGAAAGCACCGCAATCTTCTTTTGCTGGTCGGCCCCCGAGAAGTTGAACCGGCTGATGAATGCCCGCACATTCACGGATGTGTTTCCGACCATGATCGTCTCGTTGCCCCCGCCTACGACTTCATAGACGGTTTTCTCCGGGATGAGATCCTTATGGGACTGGTCCACGTAGCTCAACTCGACTGTATCGCCGATTGTGATTTCTCCTTTGTCGGGCGTTTCCTCGCCCATGATCATTTTGAAAAGTGTGGACTTACCCACGCCGTTGGGGCCAACAATCCCAACGACAGCGTTTTTCGGTATCGAACAGGTAAGATTGTCGATCAGGAGGCGGTTGTCAAACCCTTTCGAGACACCCTTGATGTCGATCACCTGGTCGCCAAGCCGCGGCCCCGGCGGGATAAACAATTCGAGTTTTGCCTCTTTTTCCTTCACCTCCTGGTTGGCGAGTTTTTCATACGCATTCAACCTGGCCTTGCCCTTTGCCTGCCTGGCTTTTGGCGCCATCCGGATCCATTCCAGTTCCCGCTCCAGGGTTTTAGCCCGTTTTGAAGAGGCTTTTTCCTCCATCTCAAGACGCTTGCTCTTTTGCTCCAGCCAGCTGCTGTAATTTCCTTCCCACGGAATACCCTCTCCGCGGTCAAGTTCGAGGATCCAGCCTGCCACATTGTCCAGGAAATACCGGTCGTGCGTGACCGCGATGACCGTCCCGGGAAAGTTCTTCAGGTACTGCTCAAGCCACAGGACGCTTTCCGCATCGAGGTGGTTTGTCGGTTCATCCAGGAGCAGGATGTCGGGCTGGCTGAGGAGCAGGCGGCAAAGTGCCACGCGCCGCCTTTCCCCGCCGGAAAGGACCTTGATCGGCGTATCCCCTTCAGGTGTCCGCAGGGAATCCATTGCGGTCTCCAGCTTGTAATCCAGTTCCCATGCATTGTAGTGGTCCAGCTGCTCGAGCAATTCACCCTGCCGCTCGATAACCTTCATCATCTCGTCATTATCCATGGGCTCGGCCAGCTTCAGGTTGATCTGGTCATATTCGTTCTTGATATCAATGATGTGGCTGACCGCTTCCTCGACAACCTGACGGACGGTTTTTTCCTCATCGAGGATGGGCTCCTGCTCGAGCAGCCCGATCTTGTAGTCCTTGTCGAAACTGACACGCCCTTCGAAATTGTCATCCGCGCCGGCAATGATCCGCAGCAGGCTGGATTTACCCGCACCATTCAGCCCGAGGACTCCGATCTTGGCGCCATAGAAAAATGAGAGCCAGATATTGTTGAGGACTTTTTTATTCGGGGGATACGTTTTCGAAACGCCCTCCATGGAAAAGATGATCTTGTTGTCAGCCATATGTCTTGATTGATTTTGCCGGCGAAGATAGAGAATCACCCTCATTTCCTTTCAGAATTCATCTTATCTTGGGCGAAACCAAACCAAAACGATGAATCACAATAAAATACTGTACTGGTCCATCACTGTCGGGCTGGCCGGTTTCCTGTTCGGTTTCGATACGATCGTCATTTCGGGTGCGGACCAGCCGATCCAGCAACTGTGGAAGACATCCTCCTTGTTTCATGGCACGTTCATCATGTCCATGGCACTGTGGGGTACGGTGATTGGCGCCTTGGTAGGCGGTATCCCGTGTGACCGGTATGGAAGGAAGAAGACCCTCTTCTGGATCGGGATCCTTTACCTGGTATCTGCCCTGGGTTCGGGGCTGGCGCCTGATCCATATACCTTTTCCATGTTCCGGTTTCTCGGCGGTCTCGGTGTTGGCGCTTCGAGTGTTGCCGCCCCGATCTATATCTCCGAGATTGCCCCGACAAAATCAAGGGGACAGTTGGTCGCGATCTACCAATTCAATATCGTGTTTGGCATCCTTGTCGCATTCCTTTCCAATTACCTGATCGGGAAATATATCGAGGTGGATGCATGGAGGTGGATGCTGGGCGTGGAGGCGATCCCGGCGGCGATCTATTCGATCATGGTCCTGGGTGTGCCCCAAAGCCCCAGGTGGCTGATCCTGAAACGGAATGCGATCGATAAGGCAGCACAGTTTATCCGCGCCGTTGACCCTGATGTAGACGTGAATGAAAAGATCGAGGAGATCAGGGAATCGAAATCCCCGGAAAAAGAGCATGGCTTTTTCTCAAAAAAGTACCTTACGCCAATTGCGCTTGCTTTTACCCTTGCCATGTTCAATCAGCTATCCGGGATCAATTTTGTCCTGTACTACGCGCCGCGGATTTTCGAGCAGGCAGGTATTGCAGCCGAGAATGTCCTTGGGGCTTCGATCCCGATCGGGTTTGTCAACCTTGTCTTTACTCTCGTCGGGATGTATATGATCGACCGGTTTGGCAGGAAACTCCTCATGACCATTGGCTCCATTGGATATATCCTCTCACTGGCCGGGGTTGCATGGGCTTTTTATACACAAGCCGAAGGATTCATGGTTGTCGTGTTCGTCTGTGCATTTGTGGGTTCCCATGCCATCGGGCAGGGGGCCGTGATCTGGGTCTTCATCTCGGAGATCTTTCCGAATTCAGTGCGCGATTACGGGATGTCTTTAGGCTCGGGGACCCACTGGGTATTTGCTGCATTGATCACCCTGCTGACGCCGACCGTGCTGGATACCTTCACGGGGGCACAGATCTTTACATTTTTCTCACTGATGATGGTGCTGCAGCTGCTTTGGGTCCGGTTCAAGATGCCCGAGACGAAAGGCGTAAGCCTTGAGGACCTGCAGAAGAGATTAATAAAAGAAGAGGAATAAGCACGTATGAAGGATATGCGAAATTGGCGAATCACTCTATTGTTTGCCCTGCTTGGATTTTTCCTTGTTCAATGCAAACAGGACAGGGGAGCGGAAACGGGGAAAGCGGTTGGCGGGCAGCTGGATCATGCCGCAACAGAGAAGCACCGGCCAAGATACCATTTTACGCCGCCAGCCAAATGGATGAACGATCCCAACGGGATGGTATATTACGATGGGGAATATCATTTGTTCTATCAACATTACCCGGATGGTGTCGTCTGGGGCCCGATGCACTGGGGCCATGCGGTCAGCACTGACCTGGTCAACTGGCAGCATCTGCCCATCGCGTTATATCCGGATTCCCTTGGGTACATTTTTTCCGGCAGTGCAGTAGTGGACTGGAACAACACGAGCGGATTGGGAAAAGATGGTAAGCCGCCCATGGTTGCCATATTCACGCATCACGATCCTGTCGGTGCACAGAAAGGCAGGCAGGATTTCCAGGTCCAGAGCATTGCATACAGCAATGACAGGGGCAGGACGTGGATAAAGTATGCCGGAAACCCGGTGGTCAAAAACCCGGGCATACGGGATTTCAGGGACCCGAAAGTGATCCGTGATGAAGTGCGGGGCCAGTGGGTCATGGTGTTTGCCGCCTGGGACCATGTGAAATTCTATACCTCACCCAACCTCATCGACTGGAAGCATGCCAGCGATTTTGGCCGTAAATGGGGCACCCATGCAGGCGTATGGGAATGCCCGGATATTTTCCCGATGAATGTGGATGGTACTGGTGAACTGAAATGGGTGCTTTTGGTGAGCATCAATCCCGGCGGGCCGAACGGCGGATCGGGCACGCAGTATTTTGTTGGCGATTTTGATGGGGAGAAATTCACGCTCGACCCGGGATTTGCCGGCAGGCTGGGGCATATGGATGAGGTCGTCCCCGAGGGCTATGTCTTTGAGGATTTTGAGGAAAACAGGTATGAAAACTGGAGGAAGGAGGGTTTTGCTTTCGGGAATTATCCGGCGAAAGGAGCGATCACCGGGCAGGGCGAAGTGACGGGTTTCAAAGGGGAAAGGCTGGTCAACAGTTTTTTCAACGGGGATGAAACGATGGGCACCCTGGTTTCTCCTTCGTTCGAGATCAAGAACAGGTATATCAATTTCCTGATCGGTGGCGGGATGCACCCGGGCAATGCGGGGATGGATCTTGTGATCAATGATGAGATCGTGCGCACGGCAACAGGCAGCCAGCGGGATATCCTTTCGTGGCAGTCCTGGGATGTGCAGGAGTATGTCGGGAGCATCGCGAAGATCATGATCTACGATTCCGTTTCTACCGGCTGGGGGCATATCCTGGTTGACGAGATCATGTTCTCGGACCAGCCTGCCAGACCTGCAACCGAAAAGGCGGTGTTCCTGGATTATGGCCGGGATAACTATGCCGGGGTGACCTGGTCGGATATCCCGCCTGAAGACGGGCGGAGGATCTTTTTGGGGTGGATGAGCAACTGGGATTACGCGAATGTCGTACCCACGAAAAGCTGGCGGAGTGCGATGACGCTCCCGCGTGTGCTGAAGCTTGGGCAATATGATGGGGACTTTTTTGTCACGTCACAACCTGTTGCGGAATTGCAGAACCTGAGAGATGGAGTGCATGAGATGCCGTCAACTTTGGTTACGCCAAAAACGAAAAAGCAATTCATGTTAGAAAACGGGGTGGCTGAGATAGAGCTTGAACTCTCATTCGATGAGGGAGGCAATGGAAATTTCATTGTGGAGTTTTCCAATGACGTGAATGAGTCAATTGAAATAGGCATCGACTTGGAAGGCGGCATCTGGTATACTGATCGCAGGGATTCAGGCCCTCATGCCTTTTCCGCCCTTTTTGCCCTGTCCAGGCATCAGGCACCCGTCATCAGGCAGGGCCGGGAGCATAAATTGCATCTCTACCTGGACGTGGCGTCCATCGAGGTGTTTGCCAACGACGGCCTGACGGTATTCACGGAAATCTATTTTCCGACAGTCCCGATGCAATCCATGGACTTCAAATCTGAAGGTGGTAATGTCCGTGTTGAGGGCGTCCGTTATTCCCTGAAATCCGCTAATTTTGAACCCATACCAAAGTAACAGGCATTGAGCAAGAGATCATCTGCAAAAGGGAAGCCCGGGAAAAAAAGGCGGAACCAGAGATCAAATACGCGCATGTATATCCTGGTCGGATTGTTGTTGATCTCTATGGGACTGTATGTGGTGCTCCCCCTGTTGACAAAGTCTTCGAGTGCAGGAAAGAGAGCAACCAGTTCCACTGAGCGTGTAACAGCGCCATCTCGCAAAACAGCCCCTGCAGCATCTGAGAATATCGATTTTCAAAAGGAGGGATCGCTCGATTTCATCGATGGTGAAAGTGGTGAGGTGATTAAAACAGTGGATATCGAGATTTCAAGTACTGATTCCGAACGGGACCAGGGTTTGATGTACCGTCAAAATATGGAGGACGGCGAGGCCATGCTGTTTATTTTTGACAGGGCTGCGACCAGGGCGTTCTGGATGAAGAACACGTACATTTCACTTGATATCATCTATGTCGACAGCGACCTCAGGATCGTTTCGATCGCAAAAAACACCAAACCCCTTTCCGAGCAGTCTGTCAGGTCGGGCGGGCCTGCGCAGTATGTGGTGGAGGTGCCCGGCGGATTTTCGGATGCTTACGGCATTGGCGTGGGAGACCGGATTTCATTTGAAGAAGAATAACTAGCTAAGAAATGACTTTACGTAAAATCAGGATATTCTCATTTTTCATCTATACAGTATACCTGATCCTGATTTTTTTGTTTCTCGACATCCTCTTCAGGAACCAGACGATTTTTGACCTCTCGATATGGGATTTCATTCTTCCGGGGGCGTTGGCCGGGATTTTTGTCCTGTTTTTTGATTTCCAGCACAGTTATTACCTGGACCCAAGCCAGGAAGACGAGGTCAGGGAGCACCTCCGCAATTTGGGATACATGCCTACTGCCGATGAGGGGAATGATCTATTCTTCCGCCGCCGCAAGCT
>JARQTN010000058.1 GCA_029976695.1 Lewinellaceae bacterium | reverse complement strand
ATAACGGTCAACCTATTTTAGGCATTAAGAACCCGCCAATGGCGAATGGCAAACGGCCAATGGCCTTTCCGGAATCTCATCACATTTCAGACAAAAGGAGTACATGAGTGCTGGGAACATGCGTACATGAGTGGAGAATGAATAGCCGGACTCGCAGGAGGTGGTTCAGAAATCCAGGATAAACCCGAAGGTCGGGATCAGGGTGCCCTCGGCATTCTGCAGCTCCTTGAGCTTGTAGCGCTGCTCGGCGGGAGGTGCCTCCGGGTTGAGGATCACCGGGTTGTCCACGGGATTGCCTGTTTCATCGGTCCGGTCGTAGACGAGCACCTGCTGGCTGTCGGCACTGGAGAGCAGGTTTTCGATGTCCAGGTAAAAGGTGAACGTACCCCATCTGAGGTCCCACTTTTTATCGACACGCAGGTCGGCAAAAAGTACGCCCGTACCCCGCACGCTATTGAGCCTGCTGAAGTCCCGGATGCCCTGCCGGTTGACATTCCAGACCTGGACAAAGGAGCTGACAAATGGATCGAAAGGCGTATACGGGACTGCCGACTGGTAGCGGACATTCAGCCCGGCCTGCCAGTTGCGCTTGAACACCTTGCCGATGACTGCATTGACGATATGGCGTGCATCCCAGGAAGAAGGGACAAGTTGCCCGTTTGCATCCTCAAATTCACTCGAGCTCAGGGTATAGGAAAAGGTGCCAAACCAGTTTTTGAACATTTTCTGTTCGTACATGAATTCCAGGCCTAAGCTCCTGCCCCTGCCGTTTGAGATGACAGGCGAATTGCCGGCTACGCCAAAATCACCGCCTTCATTCGCCTGGGAGATCCCTTCCCTGGTGTTGAATGGATAATTTGAATAGCGCTTGTGGAATCCCTCCAACGAGATGCGTCCGGACCATGGGAGCTCGTATTCAAATCCCGCCATCACCTGGTCACTGCGTACAAAACGCACAGTGGATTGATTGATCAATGAATCGCCGATCGCATACCCAAGGGTCAGGTCCCCGGGCAACTGGTAGTAAATGCCCCACCCGGCATTGATCCGGAAATCGGGACCGAACTTGATCGCTGTGGAGACCCGCGGCGAGAACTGGTCGAGCGGGTTTTCGAGCTGGTCAGCAAAATTGGAGGCATCCATGCGGAATCCGGCAGAGATCGTCCAGCGCCCTGGAATGAGCTCCATATCAGTCTGCAGGTGCCCTCCAAAAAAAAGGTAATCAATGGCCGACGTGTATTCAGCGCGGCGCAATCCTTCCCTGTCGTAGAAGAGGTTGAAGACATCGAAATCCGACTCCTTCTTCGTCAGTTCCCCGCCCGCGCGCAGGGTCAGCGGACCAACCGTATGGATGTACTCTGTTGAAAACCGATGGCTCAGTTCATTTGAAATATAGCGCAACGTGTTCTCTTCCTGCCCCTGGGTCGATACATCCCTCGATGCTTTATTGTAGAGCGCACTGCGAGAGACCATCACTTCCCACAACCCGTTACGCGTAAACAGGCGGTGCTTTGCCCCGACCGTATAATTCCACTGGTCGCTGAGCGGCAGGTTCTCAACCAGGTAGGCCTGCACCTCGCTCGCATCGGCATCTTCATTGACGCGGAACTTGTCGATCGCACCAATCCCAAGGACACTGATCTCCTGCTTCGGGTTGGGCCGGTATGTGAGCTTACCCAGGAAGTCGTTGTATACGGGATACACGGCAAGGCCCAGCAGCTTCAGGATATACTGGCGATATGATCTGCGTACCGACCCGATGAAAGAAACCTTGTCGCCCAATTTGCCGTAGGCATCCGCACTCACATTCGTCGCACCTGCAGAAAGGCGGTATTTGACCCCGTCATCAAACTTTTCCTGGAGGTTGAAATTGAACACGGAACTCAGTGCATTGCTCCTCGCAGCCGGATAATTGCCGCTGACCAGTTCCGCTTCGCGGATAAAATCCGCGTTCAGCATGCTCACTGCCCCGCCGGATGCGCCCTGTGTTGAAAGGTGGTTGATGACCGGGATCCTGAAGCCATCGATGTAAAATGAATTTTCCGAAGGCGCCCCTCCCCTGATGATCAGGTCATTGCGGAAGGATGATGTCGTCGCCACTCCCGGGAGGATCTGCATCACTTTTGCAATATCACTGCCGCTGCCCGGGTTGGTGCGGATCTCCACCTCGCCCACGGACCTGATGGAAGCAGGCGTACTGACCGGCTTGCGGAACGGGGAGGCCACGACTTCCACCTCTTCGATATCGATCGACCCCTTGTTCATGTTTACCTCCACTTCCATGACCGGGCTGGTTTGATCGAGCACAAAACGCATTGTATCATTGACATATGCGAGGTGCTGGATCAAGAGGGTATATGCACCAAAAGGGAGGTCCAGGAAACGGAATGCGCCATCCTCTTCGGTGATGGAGAAATCCGTTTCAGACGGACCCTGGAGATATACAGATGCCGCATCAAGCGGTGTCCCCGTTTCCTTGTCCAGGATAATTCCGGTCACGGTTGCTTCCTGGGCGAACACCGCCGCAACCATCAACAGGAAAGAGGTAATATGAAACAAACGCATCCTAATCATAGCGCATCGTGATCGTGACCTCCGCATTCCCTGGCTGAAAATCAAAAAGCCCTTCCTCAAACTTTGGCGGGCCGAAAGTACGGGGCGGGGGGTTGTTGGATACCCCGTATCCTTCTTTTGGCCTGCCGAACAGATCCCTGTCCAGTTTTTCGTTGGTATTCTCATCGTGCATGACCGAGATCACGTATTTACCGTATTCCAGTCCTGAAATCATGATTTCCGCCGTCTTGTCCTGAACCTCACCGAATGCACGGGCGACCGCCTTCCGGTGATCATTGGGGTATCCCGCTTCATCGCTGAAGACCAGGACGCCAACTTGTCCCTCGTCGCTTTTGACCCCGGTCACAATGACCTTGAGATCCTGCCCCAGGGCGAGTTCTGGAACGCCTGTCAATATCATAGCCAGGAAAAAAAAGAATCGAATCATGCCCTTTGTTTTTGGAAGAAATTTCCGTGAAACCCCATCATGATCGGCTCGGGTGCAAACACCCTGCCCAGCTCGGACAGGTCATCCGCCCGGAGCAGGACCAGGAAAGATCTCTCCGCCTGAATATCCAGCACCAGCGAAACCAAAATGCCATCGTCTTCGGCACTGCTTTCCGGTGCCGGGATAAACACCGGCTCGCCGGGGAAACAGCCTTCTTCCCGCCAGGTCAGCTCGGTCTTGTCCCGTACATCGACCTTGACCAGCTGGTCGTAAAACGTGCTGTCAGGCGATGCAAGGGATGGACTGTAGACATACCGGTAGTCCGGGTTCATATTGTACCTGGCCGTGTCCATGTGCGGAAGTTCCATCCCCGTTGCGGACAGTGTTTCCTCTACATACCGGGAAGGATCACCAATACTGATCTCAAACCGCTTGAGTGTTCCGCCGGGAATACCGCGATCCCCCCGACCGATGGCATCCAGGTAATAGGCCTCGATGATGCCCGCATCCGGGTAGGTGACGATATCAAAAGACACGCCATTTGATGTATCAAAGGTATTGACAAAGTGGAAAAAGAAGAACGGCTCTACTTCCGCCTTGTGGACCACTTTCCCGTTTTCCCTGTCCACCACCCAAAGCCGCGTTCCCCTGTTCTTGTCCCATTTGAAGTTTTTGATGAATGGCCTGTTTGCTGCAATGAGCTTGATGGACTGGACAGTGAACGGGGACTCGGCGATGACATAGTATTTCTCACTCATCCCGAAACTGTGCATGTATGATGGGGAAAACGTGACAACGGAGGCCAGCTTTGACGCCCGTTCATCCATTTTGCGCACCTGGTAAAAATTCACCGGGCCGTATTTCGTGATCAGGTTTACGGCTCCGCTATTTGTCGGATG
Source organism: Lewinellaceae bacterium (assembly GCA_029976695.1). Taxonomy (GTDB): domain Bacteria; phylum Bacteroidota; class Bacteroidia; order Chitinophagales; family Saprospiraceae; genus JARQTN01. Next base: position 3,525 of record JARQTN010000058.1, on the reverse strand, counting down.
CGGATGTGCCGTACTGGATGTCCCGAATTTTGGCTGACGGAAATTGTACCGCCCGAGCGTTTCCAGGGTTTCAGGGTCAAACTCGATCTGCATGGTTGTCTCACCAAGTGCATAATACCGGTCTCCCACTTTCCCCACATTGACCTTGGCGCTATCGGTCGGGCCATGCCTGAACATGGAGGATACCCGGCCGAAGAGCCCCCAGCAGGGATCCGTCGCAAATTCGGAGTAGGTCAGTTCGTTACTGGAAAGGGCTTCATCCGTGGCATGGCAGTCAATGAAGCTGTTCTTGTACCGGACTCGGCCATCCTGGAACGTAAACCTGTGCAGCATCCCAAGGCCATCGAACCAGTGGTTCATCCGCTGGCCGCCAATATAAAAAAGGCCCGGACCGTTGCGGACAAAACTGCCATGCAGCCATTCCGGGATGACACCGGATACCTCCAGGTCCATTTCATCATGGGGGTCCTGGTTCCGGTCAAATCCAAGCTGATACAGTTTTTCCTGGAGCATATCGTTTTTATACAAGTTCCCCTGCCGAATTTACGCCTTCAGGCCTGGATATGCCATACTTCTCGGCGACCAGGTTAGACACGATCTTTCCCGATGCGATCACGGCAGGTACCCCGGCCCCGGGATGCGTGCCGGCACCGGCAAAATACAAGCCGTCAAAGAAACCTGATTTGTTGTGCGGCCTCATGTAGCCGGTCTGCGTCAGGCTGGGCTTGACAGAGAAGGCAGCCCCTTTGTAGCTGTTCAGCCCGTACCTGAAATGGAGCGGGTCGATATGATGCTGTGCGATGATGTTTGACCGCAGGTCCGGCAGGTAATTCTCCTCCAGGAACTCCAGCACACCGTTGCGGTAGGCCTCCCCGGTCTTTTCCCAGTCCACCTTCGCATCGAGATGCGGCACAAGGGAAAGGACGTAAAATGACTCGCAGCCCTCCGGGGCAATGGAAGTATCCGTGATTGTCGGCATATGCAGGTAGAGCGAGAGGTCGTCCGGCATTTTCTTCTTGTTGAAAATGTCGCGCAACAGTCCCCTGTAACGCTTGCCGAGGATGATGTTGTGATGATGCAGCTTGGAATCCAGGTAGCGGCGGCGTGTCCCGAAGTAGATCACGACCAGCGAATTGCTGTACTGGATGTTGTCATAGTAAAGGTCAACGACCTTTGGCCTGTCTTCCCTGCTGATCATATGCTTGTAGGTAAATGCGACATCGCTGTTGCTTACCACGATATCTGCATCCAGTTTCGTCCCGTCAGACAAGCGCACACCGTGAGCCTTTTTGTTGCGGAACAAGATCTGGTCGACCTCGGTCTCCATCATGGTTTTTCCCCCTTCTTCTTTGAACAGGCGGAACAGCGCTTCGGCGATGGCACCTGTACCACCCCGGGCATAGTGCACGCCCCACTGGCGCTCGAACTGGATGATCAGCCCTAAAATGGACGGCGTATCGAACGGATTGCCCCCGACCAGGAGCGGGTGGAAACTGCAGACTTTCCGGATGAAGTCATCCTTCACATATTTCTTTGCATATCCGTACATGGAGCGGAACGTGCCGGTTTTGATCACATCCGGCATGATCTCCATCATATTCTTGAAGCTCAGGAACGGTTTTTCCGTGTACGGATGGAATTTTTCGAAGATATCCACAGTGCTCTCCACAAAACGCTTGTACCCTTCCACGTCTGACGGGCTGAACTTTGCAACCTCACGGGCTGCATCATCCATATTGCGCATATAATTGAAGTACTCGCCATGCTCGTTGAAGATCCTGTAGAAAGGGTTCAGCTCGATGAGGTCAAAGTATTCCTCACGGGATTTTCCGAACAGGGCGAACAATTCATCGAACATGTAGGGCGCAGTGATCACCGTCGGCCCGCCGTCAAACTTGAAGCCGTCCACTTCATACTGGTAACCGCGGCCACCCGGCTTGTCACGCTTGTCGATAAGGGTTACATGGTGCCCCTGGTGGAGCAATCGGATTGCTGCGGAAAGGCCGCCGAACCCGGCGCCGATGACAATGACTTTCTTTTGATTCATGATAACAGGGAATTTAAGGAGCTGGCATACCTGTATTTCACCACGAGATCCGGGATCCGGGCGAGCTTTTCCCATTTGCTGAGAGCTGCCCTGTGGTTGAATACATCGTAATCCTTTTGCTCTATTTTGTTCAATATTCTGCGATAGAATGTGGCTGCTGCAGCGATTGCGAACCGGCCATCTGAGCTGAGCATGTCGATACCCGGCCACGCTTCATTGTAAAGCTGCCTTGTCCGGCTGATCTGGAACTGCATGAAGTTTTTCCAGCGGGCATCGTTCACCTTGTTCTCAAGGTAGCTTTCGTCGATGCCGAATGCTTCCAGTTCATCCAGTGGAAGATAGATCCGGCCGCGGTCCCAGTCCTCCTCGATATCCCGGAGGATATTCGTCAGCTGGAGCGCCACACCGAGCTTGATGGCATAGGGGATCGCCGCCTCATCCCGGTACCCGATGATGTGCATGCTCATCAGGCCGACCGTCGAGGCCACGCCATAACAATAGGTTGTCAGTTCATGGAAGTTCTCATAGCGTGTCTTGTACAGATCCATTTCCACCCCATCGATCAGTTGTCGGATGTAGCGGTCCGGGATCATAAACCTCTCCCGGGTATCCGCCCAGGCAATCACGACCGGGTCGTTGAACCTGATCGCGGATTCCGTGATGTCCTGGCGCCAGCGGTTCAATAATACGGCCTGCTGCGCTGAAGACATGTCCACAATATCATCTGTTGTCCTGCAAAAAGCGTAAAGCGCACGCACAGCGTCCCGCTTTTCTTTCCCAAGCAGCCCGGATGCCATTGAAAAGGACTTGCTGTGATACGCCGTGATCTTGCTGCAGTAATCGAAGCATGAAGGCAGGCACTGTTTCAGGTCATCACCCAATTTGATCACGGGTTTCTCATCCTCCCGGACGGAAGCCATTTCAAGCAGGTGATCCATCCAGTGCAGTGTCATGTCCTTGCGCTTTTCAGGAAGTGTTTTTGCAGCGTACATCTTTTAGGGATTTACGATCATTTATTTCAAGATTGAATAGTTCCGCGCGAACCTGTTGGTTACCGTCCAGCCGCTGGATACCTGGAAGATCCTCCTGTCTTGGCTGTCCAGGTTGATCAGCAGCTTTCCCCGGTGGAGATATTCGTATTTCGCAATGTCAATGCGTATCCTGTTCTCCAGATGATCAAACAGGTCCCATTTCGCGATCCGCTCTCTGTATGCCGGCATCACGGTTCCCTGGAAAACCTTTGATTTCGAACCGCTGCCATATGCAAAAAAGCCGAATTTCTCTCCCGCAAGATCTGCTTCTCCGCCCTGCAGGAATGTACTGACAAGGCTCAGAAAAATGGATCCCGTATACATATTTCCTACCAGGGAGGATGCCACCTCTCCGGGTGCGATCTTTTCATCTACAAATGCGCGGTATTCACCTGATTTTGATACAGCTCTTGTGGTCTCGCGGATCTCGTCCGAAGACTTTGGCGA
>JARQTN010000057.1:37038-76518 GCA_029976695.1 Lewinellaceae bacterium | reverse complement strand
GGAGTACCCGGAGATTTTGAGGAAAACACCTTCCATTTATGTAACCAAACAGGGTGGTGGCTTTGGTGATTCAAGGATCAACGTGCGAGGGTTCAACCAGCGGAATGTCGCTGTAATGATCAACGGGATCCCGGTAAACGATATGGAAAACGGTTGGGTCTACTGGTCAAACTGGGCCGGTTTGTCAGATGTCACGAGTACGATGCAGGTCCAAAGGGGGCTTGGTGCCAGCAAACTGGCAATCTCTGCTGTGGGTGGCTCGATCAATATCATCACAAACCCTGCAGAATTGAAATCAGGTGCGATCGCTTCTGTAGGCGTTGGAAATGATGGCTATTTCAAAGCTGCACTTGCCTACAATTCAGGGCTCAGCGAAAGCGGATGGGCCTTTTCATTGCAAGGAACCCATACAACCGGTGACGGGTATGTGGAAGGCACGGCATTCAAGGCATGGTCTTACTACGCAGCGATCACAAAGCAGTTCAATGACAATCACATGCTCTCGTTGACGGCACTTGGGGCACCGCAGTGGCACCACCAGAGGCTGATCCCGGGAAGATTTGACAATATCACCCTGCGGACCTTTCGGGATCCGGACAACCCCGATGCGCAGACTTATGTTCCGGATCCGGACAATCCCGACGAGGTTGAGATGATCAATCGTGGTATCAGGTGGAATTATACCTGGGGTGAACTCGATGGGGAGGAATTCAATTTCAGGCGCAATTTCTACAGCAAGCCGAAAGTGTTCCTGAACCACTACCTTACCCTGAGCCCGGGCACGGAACTGAAAACTTCAGTCTATGCCTCCTTTGGCCGGGGCGGTGGTACCGGTCCAAGGGGCAGGCTTCGCACTCCTGGGTCTGTCTTTGATTCTTTCGGCGGATTCGGTTCCGGAATTCACGATGAGAACGGGCATGTCCGTTTTGACGACATCGTTAGGTACAACCAGGGACAAGCTGTCGATGGCTGGGGAGATCCCAAGATCCAGAACCCTGTGACCGGGAACTATGTCGTCACGGAAGATGGCCGGGTTTACTATGATGCTGCAGGTAATATCATGAGTGACAACTTTGGTAATGAAACAGACTCAAGGGATGATTCGGGTTCCGGTTTTGTGCGCAGGGCTTCCATGAACTCGCACAACTGGTTTGGGATCCTTTCAACACTCACAACGCAATTGGGTGACAGGTTTAATCTAGTCGCAGGATTTGATGGACGATACTACAAAGGGATCCACTACAGGCGGCTTGAAAATCTCCTTGGTGCAGATGCATACATTTCAAGGGGAAATATCAATGCACAAACAAATATCCTGACTCAGCCATCGGAAGCAGTATTCGGCAATTTCGCAGATGGGAGTTACAGGGATGATCAGAATGCCAATGTGTTGAATTACTGGAATGACGGTTTGGTCAATTGGTTGGGCCTGTTTGCACAGCTGGAATATACAGGGGACCAACTTTCCGCCTTCCTTGCATTCTCCGGATCGAACCAGGGATTCAAGCGGATCGACTATTTCGTATACGATGAGAACGATCCTGCCAGGGAGTCTGACTGGGAGAATTTCCTGGGTGGAACGATCAAGGGTGGTGCAAACTACAACATCAATGAGTACCACAATGTCTTTTTCAATGCAGGGATCTACAGCCAGCAGCCGCTCTTCGACAATGTGTTCATCAACTTCCGGAATGAAGTCAATCCCGATGTAATGAACCAAACAGTTTCTGCTTTTGAACTTGGTTATGGCTTCCGGAGCGCGAGCTTCAGGGCAAACCTGAACCTGTACTGGACGGTCTGGGGGAATAGGCAGTTTGACGTTTCCACAGAAAATGACCAGGGCCAGGATATTTTGTACCAGTTTGAGAATGTTGACCAGGACCACAAAGGGATTGAGCTTGAAATGAACTATCGTGTTTCCCGCGCATTAACCCTTAACGGGATGTTATCGGTGGGTAACTGGGTCTATGCGAGCAATTTTACTGCACGGGGTCAGAACCTGGATGACAACACACCGGTTGCCGACGCCACAATCTTTGCGGATGGTCTGAAAGTGGGCGATGCAGCACAAACAACCTTTGCTATCGGTGCAAACCTCGAGGTCGTGCGTGGTTTGAATATCTATGCGGATTACTACTTTGCGGATAACCTCTTTGCCCGCTACGATGTGGATGATGACAGATTTTTTAGTCAGGATACTCGCCCTGAAATCGTGGAACTTCCTTCCTATGGATTGGTCGATGCCGGGATCAGTTACGGCTTTGACTTTGGCGGGACGAGGGCACAGGTCAGGTTCAACATGAACAATGTGCTGGATACAGAGTATGTGTCAGAGACCGTGACGAACATTGCCGATGACCCATCGACACCGGTCAATGAATTCTACGACAACAGAGGGATCTGGGGCTTCGGCCGCACCTGGAATGCCAGTGTGAAGGTCTGGTTCTAAACCTGTTCTCTATGATAGGAAAAAGGCAGTATTCTGACGGATGCTGCCTTTTTCTTTTTCCTGCTTTGAGATGCCGCTGATTAAAAGTAACTTAACCTTACTTTCTCATCCTTACAGACATACATATTGAAAAACACCTGATTTTAAAGACTCAATTAATCCAATTAGACATGAAAAGACTTTACCTCTCACTTTCACTTCTTTTTTTCTGTTTCACTGCTTTTTCCCAGATCCTGATCACGGAGATCATGTACAACCCGCCGGAATCGGGCACGGATTCGCTGGAGTTTATCGAGATCTACAATGCGGGTGAGCAACCCGTAGACCTGGATGGATATTACTTCACCGCAGGCGTGGAGGACACGGTCTCAGGTGTCGAGTTGGGTGCGGGCGAATACTACGTCTTTGCCGTCAATGCACAAGCCATGATGAACGTTTTCGGCATCCAGGCTGACCAGTGGAGCGACGGCGGGCTGAACAATGGCGGGGAGCTGATCGCTTTCGCCGATCCGCAGGGCAATGTGGTGGACATGGTCGAATATGACGACGGCGGCGACTGGCCCACTGAACCAGACGGGGACGGACCGTCACTGGAGCTCATCTCCCTGGAACTGGACAACAGCCTTCCGGAGAGCTGGCAGGCGAGTTTCACATCAACCGGCATCATCATCGAATCAAATGAGGTGATGGCTACACCAGGCGCTGCAAACTCAACGGGATCGGGAGGCCCTGACGCCACGATCGCATGCATGAACCTGAAATTCATTCCCGATTTTGCCCTTGTCGAAAAGGGTGAAACCGTGCTTTGGGTAAATAATGAATCGATCGCACACAATGTAAATGGCCAGCAAAGCACTTATCCGGACAACCCGGCTTCATTTTTCAGCGGAGTCGCTTCTCCCGGGCCATGGGAGTTTCCGTTTATCTTCAATGTCGAAGGGTACTATGACTACCAGTGTGACCCGCACCTGGGAGTCGGCATGGTCGGTGTGATTGCGGCCTTTGACCCGGATGGCTATACACCTTTTTCCTTTGGACAGATCAGAAGGCACCAGGATGAGAACGTGATCACCGAATTTGACGGGGTTCCGACAGTACTCACCGGAGTCGTCCATGGCGTCAATTTTCAGGGTGGCGGCCTTTCCTTCTACCTCATCAATGAGCAGAATGAAGGGATCAATGTCTTTTCATTTGATCCTGTCTCGGATTACACGGTTACCGAAGGGGATGAACTGCGTGTCCGGGGCGAGGTTGACCAGTATCGGGGATTGATCGAACTGATACCTGACAACATCGAGGTGCTCTCTACAGGCAATGCCCTTGTTACCCCTGTTGAAATTACGGAAATGTCCGAGGAATATGAGGGTTCCATGGTCATGGTCTCGGGCGTTACACTGGACAGCATCCAGGGCACGGGAGGTTCAGGGGATAATGTGTTTGCGAGCCGGGACGGCAATGTATTCGTCATCCGTATCGATTCCGATACGGATATCAATGTGGGTGCCCTTTCCATAGGCAGCACCTACAATATTACCGGCATCGGAAACCAGTTTGACAATGACGCACCCTATGATTCCGGGTACCAGATCCTGGTGCGGTACAATTCGGATTTTGAAAACCTGTCATCTGTTGAGCGACTTGACCAGATGCGCATTTCGATGTTTCCCAATCCGGTTGTTGATCAGCTGACTTTTGCAGCTGACTTGCCATTGGAGAAGGTATCTATCATAAACCAGAACGGGCAGGTGGTCAGATGGACAGATCAGCCGATCGGAAATACGCTGCGGGTGGACGATCTTTCTGCAGGGATGTACTTTATGCGTGTCGAGACCAGCGAAGGTGTCTGGGTTTCACATTTTGTGAAGCACTAATCCGAAATAAATATTCATTTTTGACCGGTTGCAGCAAATGCAGCCGGTTTTTTTTATTTAATGCATGACAGATGAAAACAGTAGGTATCGCCCTTTCAGGCGGGGGGACGCGTGGCATGGTCCATGTGGGCGCGCTTCAGGCACTGGAAGAACACGGTATTTCCCCGGACGTGATATCCGGCACAAGTGCGGGTGCCATCGTTGGCGTGTTGTATGCCAACGGGTACACCCCTGCAGAATTGCTTGAGTTTTCCAGGGAGAACACCTTCCTGAAAATGATGAGCCTCCGATTGCCAAAAAAAGGGTTTGTCAAGCATACGCACCTGATGAAACAATTAAAAAAGCACATTCCGGAGAACAGTTTCGGGGCGCTGAAAAAGTCGTTGTACGTTGCCATTGCCAACCTCAATACAGGCCTCGCAGAGTTCCGGTCAGAAGGGCCGCTCTGGGAAATTATTGTCGCTTCCTCCTCGGTGCCGATCATTTTTGAGCCTATTGAACTTGACGGTGAACTCTTCGTGGATGGCGGGCTCGTGAAAAACATGCCCGCATCGATCCTCCAGGACAAAGCCGACGTGATCCTGGGCGTGAACCTGGTCCCGCAAACACGGGTAGGCAATGATGAGATCAGCAATATCATGGGTGTCGCAAACAGGTGTTTCAACCTGTCGGTCCTGAACAACATCATGCCCGACCTGAAGTACTGCGACGTAGTCATCGAGCCGCCCGAGATCCATCATTATAGCAGGTATAACTTTTCACAAATGAAGAAAATGTATGAGATCGGCTATTCGGAAACGATCCGCATGATGCCGCGCATCAAAGCGGCCATCGGGGACTAATCGAGGTAGACGCCCCAGTCTTTCGTATCCCGGATGTGGACGATGATATTTTCCTGCAGTGTCGTAGCGAGGGATGTCCCCACATAGTCGGCACGGAGCGGGAAGGCCTTGTGCGTGCGGTCCACAAGGACGGCCATTTCCACTTTTCGCGGGAGTGTCTGAAGCAGTGGTTCGATCGCATAAAAGAGCGTCCTGCCCGTGTTCGCGACATCATCCACGACAATGACGGTCTTGTTTTTGAGCTCCTTGACATCCATTTCGATACTGATCGGGTTGTCTACCGGCCTGGCCGGATTGAGGGTGATCCGTGTCAGCCTGATTTGGGAATCAGATATTTTTTTCAATTCCTTGCGGAGGAGTTCTGCAAAGAAATAACCGTTGTTGTTGATGCCGGCCAGGATGATCTCTTCATCACCATAATTTTGTTCCATGATCTGAATGGCCAGGCGCCTGATCTTGCGCTTGATCTGGCTCTTGTCAAGGATTTGGATGGGTTGATCTTCCTGCATCGTAATTGGTTTTTGGCGAAATTCTGCCTTTTCGATCAATTGACCAAATTGTATTAGTTTTATACTCCATTCAATTTTGGCTTTATGATCCAACAGGTCATTTTCGCGGTAGTCACGATCATCGCGATTTACTGGGCATTTCGCCAGTTTTCCCAAATCCGACGGAACATCTTCCTTGCCCAGAAAAAGGAGATCTCGGGCCATCAGGGTGAGCGGTGGAAACGTGTGCTGCTCATCGCCTTTGGTCAGAAAAAGATGTTCAGGCGATGGATATCTGCCATCATGCACCTCTTCATCTACCTGGCATTCCTGATTACGCAAATCGAATTGATCGAGATCCTGGTCGATGGATTTTCAGGCACACATCGCTTTTTTGCCAGTTCCCTGGGCGGCTTCTACACGTTCGTGATCAGCCTGATCGAACTCCTGTCGGTCGGGGCATTCATTGCGACTTTTGTGTTCCTGGCCCGCAGGAACCTCCTGAAGATCCCCCGGTTCCGCAAACAGGAAATGACCTGGTGGCCAAAGCTGGATGCAAACCTGATCCTGATCGGCGAGATTGCCCTGATCATCGGGATCTTCTGCATGAACGGAGCGGATACGGTACTACAGGAGCTCAGGCCGGATGTATACCACGAGACAGGCACTTTCGCGGTATCCGGCTTTTTTGGCCCTGCAGTATTTGGCAGCATGTCTGCCGACTGGCTTGTAGGGGTCGAAAGGTTTGGCTGGTGGCTGCATGTCCTTGTCGTGTACGCATTCCTGAATTACCTGCCTTCATCCAAGCATCTGCATATCCTCCTTGCATTCCCGAATGTGTATTACAGCAGGGTGGAATCGAGGGGGAAAATGGAGAACATGCCCGAGATCATGAACGAAGTAAAATCGATGATGGGCCTGGCAACCGAGGGTGAACAGGAAATGGGGGAGGAGATCCCCGAATTTGGCGCAAAGGATATTTTCGACCTTTCCTGGAAAAACCTGCTGGACGCCTACACCTGTACAGAATGCGGCAGATGCACGGATGTGTGTCCGGCCAACATGACCGGGAAAAAACTTTCTCCCCGGAAAATTGTCATGGATATCAGGGATCGTGTCGAGGAAGTGGCCAGGACAATGAAATCCGAGCCTGAAATGAAGCCTGAAGCATATGACGATGGAAAGTCATTGTTCGACTACATATCAAAAGAGGAGATCCATGCATGTACAACATGCAATGCGTGTGTGGAGGCGTGCCCGGTCCTGATCGACCCGCTCGATCCGATCCTGAAGCTCCGGCGCTATGAAATCCTGACGCTTTCACAGGGGCCTGCTGACTGGATGCCGATGTTCAACAGCCTCGAAAACTCTGGATCTGTCTGGCAAGTTCCCGATGAACGCGGATCATGGACGAAAACGGTTGAACAAAATTAAATCCTTCGCTATGGCAGAAAATGAAATGCATATCCCGACGATGGCCGAGATGCAGGCCCAGGACAAGGCTCCCGAAGTACTGTTCTGGGTCGGCTGTGCAGGCTCTTTCGATGCGCGCGCGCAGCGTGTATCCCGGGCATTTGCAGAGTTGCTCTGGCGGGCAGGTGTGTCCTTTGCGATCCTTGGAAACGAAGAAGGATGCACCGGTGACCCGGCACGCAGGGCAGGCAATGAATTCGTCTTCCAGATGATGGCCCTCCAGAACATTGAGACCCTGAACATGTACAATGTAAAAACCATTGTCACGGCATGCCCGCACTGCTACAATACGCTGAAGAACGAATACCCGGATCTTGGCGGCATGTATGAAGTCTATCACCATACGCAATACCTGGACCAGCTGATTGAAAGTGGCCGGCTGAAAATCCAATCAAGCGGACAGCCCGGGAAGATCACTTATCACGACTCCTGCTACCTGGGCAGGGTGAACGGTGAATATGAGGCGCCAAGGAAACTGATCTCCAGCCTGCGGGCAGATGTTCGTGAAATGGAAAGAAGCCGGTCAAACGGTCTCTGCTGCGGGGCCGGCGGGGCCCAGATGTTCAAGGAAGATGAGCCGGGAGACAAGCGCGTCAATACAGAAAGGATCGAGGAAGCGCTTGAAACCGGAGCAGGCACGATTGCAGCGAATTGCCCTTTCTGCATTACGATGCTGGAGGATGGGCTGAAGGAAAAAGACAGGCAGGAAGATGTCATGGTGCTGGACATCTCTGAAATGATTTTGAACAACATAAAATGAAGGAGAATTACATGCAGGATCTCATTGCCTTTCCGGATGCTTCCCGCGTCTGGATCTACCAGTCAAACAAGCCATTCAGAGAGGATGATGTAGATCGTGTAAATGCGTATATCGATCGCTTTGCAAAAGAATGGACCAGCCACAACCTGCAGTTGAAAGCGACAGGCGGTCTGATGCACAGGCATTTTGTTGTGCTCGTTGTGGATGAGACCCGGGCAGGTGCGAGCGGGTGTTCCATAGATAAATCTGTCAGGTTCATCCAATTTCTGGAACAGGAATTCGGTCAAAATTTGTTTGACAGGTTGACGTTTGCCTATTTAAAAGACAAGGTTGTCCACCTGATCCACCAGTCAGAGATGAAACAGGCGTATGAAGCAGGGAGAATATCAGATGAAACGCTGTTTTTCAACAACCTGGTGAAGACGAAACAGGAATATATCGATGGTTGGTTGGTGCCGCTTGAAAAAAGTTGGCACAAACGGATGATTTAATTTATAAAAGATGATCGGAAGGGTAAAAAAATGGCTTGGGATCGAAGGGGTGAAACTCGAACTCATCCTGCCTGAAAGTTTCAAGGCCCGTGACAAGGAAGTACAGGGCATGATCCAGTTCCGTACAATGCACCTGCAGACGGTGACCCGCATCAAAGTGTTTATGATTGAGCGGTATGCCCGCGGGAGGCGGAAAAACAAGATGGTGGATGAATACAAGATGGGAGAGGTGGAAATGGATCTGCGGATCGATGTCCCGCCGGGCGAAATTGTCGATGTGCCCTTCTCGGTTCCGATAGACCGGACAAAGTCCGAGATGGATGAGCTTGAAGAAAAGAACTTCTTGTTCAAGGGGCTTGTTCGCACGGCCAAGGCCATCAAGGGGGTCAGGTCGACCTTCTGGATCGAGGCGGAGGCGAATGTGCAGGGTGTGGCCCTGAATCCTTTCGACAAAAAGGAGATCGCAATGGATTAATTCGCTTGCTGTGACTTTTGCTGCAGGCTCTCCAATAATTCTTCGTCTGATTTTCCCAGGTTTTCAAGAAGGAATTGTGCGGATGGTGCAAATTCATTATTCGGATATTTCTGCAGGAATTCCTCATATAATTTGCGCGCTTCCTCAAACTGGTTCAGGTCATTATCCAAGGTGAATGCCTTCAGGAACAGAGATTGGGCAGCCCTCGGATGGTCCGGGTAGCGATCCATGATCCAGTCGTAGAGAAAGAGGGCCTTGTCGAGGGTTTGGAGAGATCTTGCTGTTTCAGCGCCCTTGTGCAGATACTCAGCCCCTGATGGTGCATCCTGTTTGACCAGTGCGTATGCCTCGCATGCATCCACATATTCACGTGCAACGGGCTTCACCAGCTGCATCAGGGAGTCATTGAACATGCTGGCACCCTGTTTGTCCAGGAGGGATTCACTGGTGACTCCGCTCACATTTGCGGCTAAAGCGAGTTCCCTGACAGAAGCATTGTCGGGGAATTTCTCCTCCATGGCTGAAACCAGGACGGCGTTGGCATTTGTGCGTTTCATATCACGGAAGATCTGGCTGATCCGCGCCAGCCGCTGCACTGTTTTCGACTGGTCAGGATAATCTAGGAGGAGTTCCTGGAGGATGCCCATGGAACGTCCGTAGAGCTTTTGGTCCAATGCCACCTGGAGTGCTTTTTCATAAAGTGTTTCCTGCTTATCCTTGTCTTTCGCTTCCTGCGAAGCCTGGATATAAGCCTGCACAAGCGCTTCGGCATTCTGTCTTCCGGGAGCATCCTGCAGGGCTTTTTCAAGGCGTTTGATCTCCTGTGCGGATTCATTTTCATTCGAACACCCTGCGATCAGGGCAACACAAAGGAAAGGAACAAGCAATATTTTCATGGTGGTCCGTTTCATTTCGGCAAAAGTATCATTTTCGGATGGGAGGGTGATCAAGGATAAATTGAATTATTTCCTCAATTTCATCCGAGATGAAGATGAGTTTTGAATATTCCCTCCCCCAGGACAATTTCTTCAGGATCGGGAAGATCATCGTGTCATGCTCATAATGCTTTCTGTCCAGGAATACCATCGGGCTGTAATAGTTATATGTCCCGTAATGGTTCTGTGCCGCATCCATGAAAATTTCCTGCGTGGTGCCCGCACTGCCAGGGGCAAAAATGATGCCGTGCAGCGCGATGGCCAGAAGTGTGTCTTCCCGGATACTGTTTGAAAAATATTTGGCAATGTCACTGGCAAAGACATTTGAGGGTTCATGCCCGTAAAACCAGGTCGGAATGGCCAGGTTGTCGCTGTGGTCAGGATACTTTTCCAGGACTCTGATTGATGCTTCCAGATATCCGGGAGAAGTATAATGCGGGACATCCTTCATGATGCTGATGCTGTCGTAAATGGCATCTGCCTCATACGTAGCAAGACAGGCGCCCAAATTCGCTGCCTCCATGATGCCCGGCCCACCGCCGGAACAAATGAAATAGCCCAGCCGGCTCAGTTGCTGGCAGAGGAGGGCAACCTTCAGGTAAGCATTACTTGTCCTGGGCATTCCGTGGCCGCCCATCACAGCAACACATTTGAGCCTCGAAGCCCCGTTTTCATCGCGGTCAAACAGGAGGTCCATCGCCGAATCAATAGCATAGTCGTGGATCCGCTGCCACAATGCTTCCTGCATGCCGGCATTGAACCTGCTTTTCGAAAAGTGCCGGTAGATCTTCAGGTCGCGCGTTTCTTCGCCGTCTTCTGCCTGGAGCAGTTCCTGCCATGTGTACAGGCCCTTTCTGAAGGGTTGGTATGGGAGGTCGACAGGTGAAGACAGGATAAAAGCCCCTGCATCCAGGATGCCGGGAATATCCTCCGAGTTGAACCTGCATTGCAGAAAGCAGGCATCTTTCAACTGGTATGGCTTCCAGTTAATCTCAAGACGGGTAAAATCAAGCCCCCGGATAACTGCACCGGTCAGGTTAAATGCGTGATCGAAAAACTGCTCGTAGGTATCTATTTCTTTCATGGATGCACGGTGGTCCCTTCAAGTTCCGAGATCTTGTCAAGAATCCAGCCTTTTGAGGCAATGGCATTGAGCTGTTCGATCTCGGCTTTCAGCCTGTCGATCTGCTTTTGGTCCCCCGGGATGATCCGGGTCAGCTTCTTGACGATTTTGATCATATTGAGATAGTGTGTTTTCCTCGATGTGGGCACTTCCTTGTTCCTGTTGAGGTATACGCGAAAGCTGTCCAGGATGGACACAAGGGCCTCTATCTCGTCCAGTTCATAATAGGAACCCATCAGGAATGTCGTGCTGTTCAGTTTGTAGGAAAGGTCGTCATATTCGACCTGCTGCAACAGTTCGATGACCTTTGCATATTCCTTCCTGTAAAAATAGAGTTGGGCTAAATTGAAGGAAAGTGCGTTCTCCCGGTATTTCGGGTTTAACCGCTCTACGTATGTATGGATGAATTGTTCTGCCCAGTCAAATTCCTTCAGCCTGAGGGCTGTGATCACAATGTTCTTGTAGGCCCAGGGACTGAGTTCGCCATTGATGAAAAGCAGTTCCTTGTCCAGGCTCTCCTGGTACAGGCCGAACACCTCACGCAGAAATTCCCTTTTGCCCTTGTTGATCTGACGGATGGAGTAATTCAGGGCAGACGAGATGATCTCGTTTGCTTCAAGTTCTGGGAACCTCAGGATATGTTCCCGGATCAATTCACGCAGCTTGTCATAATGTTCCCTGACATCGGGTTCCTGGTACATTCTCAGGATCCGGTAATAGATGGTGACCGGGGGCACATCCTTGTAGTCATGCGATTCCACATGCCGGATGATCTCATCTATGAACAGCATGTTGTACTCGTGCCTGATCACATTCTGCCTGCTCAGCACGGTGCAGTAATAACGCAACTTTTCTGCCAGGTAGAATTTATCGAGGTTCACTGCAATATTCTCGATATTCGAGATTTCACTGCGGTTGATCTCATAATCACCGATGCTGTAGATCCCCCTTTCAAACTCATATTGAAAATAATAATAGGATGCATCCCGGTCAAGCTGCATCTCGGAAAGCCTCTTTGCAGCCCGGACAGAACTCTTGTAGAGCACATCGATCTTCTTTGTGGCCACGGCATCGAGGAGGTAATTCGCCTGGTGGAGAGGATTGGCTTCGTATCTTTCCTGCGCGAGGAACGCTTCCAGCAATTTCAGCAGGTCAGACGTGAACTTCCGCATTTTCCGGTCATCGTACTTTTTTCCCGGATACAATTGTACCCAAACTTCTTCCCGCCCGGGTACGGGCCCTTCCTCCCGGAGCGCAGGTTCCAGGATCTCGAAATACCGGATATAGCGTTCATTCCTGTTGAAGTAGGGACTCCTGATGTACTTGTTGAAGCGGTTCAATTCGTACACATTCAGAACTGCCAGCGATTGATATAGCTTGGTCTCTTTCATGACTGGGAGATGAACGTATTAAAGATTATGCAATATTTAAGCCTCTTGATATGAATACCTGTATATATTATCAAATTCTTGTAACAATAATCATAAATTTTCATATATCACATTAAAAAGTAATATATATCACATTGTATCTAAATATTTTATAACAAGGGTGTCATATTGAAAAAATTTAACATATGACATATGCAACAAATTTATATACAAGCTTTCTCTTTTCATGCCAATCTTTGTATCTTGCAGGTTCATATGAGTAAGAAATGTCCATTGGGTAAAGTTAAGCAATATCGGTTTCTCTCCCTACTATTCTCGTTGATCCTGTTGGGAAACGTCATGGGCATTGCTCAATCTCAGATTCCTGCAGAGCATCTGAAAATCCGGTCAGGTGAATACATCGTCTCCAATTTTTCAGGCAGATCTGAGATGCCCTTTCAAATCCTTGTTGCCCCGGATACTTCTATTGGCCATGCTTCACTGAATGCCGACGGGCAGAACCAGCTTGAGTTCAGGTTTGATACAGAAGAAGATGCAAGCGGGCTCACCGAGGTTGTGGTTACCTATTTTCAAAATGCTCAACCTCCTTATCCAGTATCCCGCAAGTACCTCATCGAAGTTTCTCCTTCCTGCGTCAAAGCGGAAAATGATTACTTCTCGGTGCATGCCAATTCTTCAGCAAATATCCTGGATGTCCTTTCAAATGACGATTCGGATTCGACAGCGTTGCACCTCGAACAGGTTGTGGCCATCAACATGGGGACAGCGCAAATCTCACCAGACAGGCAGTATTTTGAATTCACGCCCGAGCCTGATTATGTTGGCCAGGCCTATATGACCTATCTTGCCTGCAATGATATTGGAAAATGCGATGTAGGCGAAATCGCCATCCAGGTGAGGGAAGAAGGGGCAAATCTTGGACAGGAAGAAATTTACGTCCGGACCGTTACCGGTAAAGAAATCCACCTTACCCTTCCGGGCCCGGACTACATCCTTGACCAGGCTCCCCAGCATGGGAGCTTACAGGGAGAGGATGGAGACATCATGTGGAAATATACTTCTGACACCGGATTTGTCGGGATGGATACAGTGTTGTTCGAGTATTCGCCGCAAGTGAGCAGGAAATTCATCATTGACGTAAAGAGCATGGACAAGAATTACCATGCCCTGAATGACCTCGTTTATACCCGGCCGAATGTCGAAGCGACGCTGGATGTGTATGCGAATGACCTGATGGAATATCCCGTAAGTGACTGGACTGAACCCGGCAATGGCGTAGTGACGTATCTTGGAGATGGCGTTTTCCACTATGTACCAGACTTCAATTATACGGGCATTGACCAGTTTACATATACGACATGCTATGCGGACAGTGTGTATTGCGAATCTGCCACAGTAGCGATACATGTCGGGAATATGGAGCCCAGATCTGATTTTATCTACCGGTTCAGGACTTTGAGGAATACAAAACTTCCCATCGTCTACAAGATCCCGTTTGAAGACTATATCAATACGTTCAGCCTGTCCCCTGCAAACGGGGACCTGGCGCTGTATACAGGCTATAACAGCTGGCAGGTGGAATGTGACACGATTGAAGGGTACAATGTCTTTGTCTACATTCCAGATGAAGGTTTTACAGGTACCGACAATTTCAGCTTTTATCATTGTGACCCAAATACAAACCTCTGTGCATATGTCCAGGTCGAGGTCGAAGTGATCGACGAGGAAATGGATTGCCCCTGTGTCGGCAGGGATTGCATCTGGGCGGGGGATGCCAACAATGATGGCGCTGTAGATATGGAGGACTTGCTCACAATTGGCTGGTACCTTGGTGATCACGGACCTTCCCGGGACACCATGCCGTTTGATGACTGGTATGGGGAAACCGGGGAGGACTGGCTACTTGAACAGCCCTTCACAGGAGAGAATATCAAACATGCCGACTCTGATGGGGACGGCGTGATCGCTTTTTCCGATACCACAAGTATTGCAGATCATTATTTTGGCAAGAATGCCATTGTTCCCGTCGAGTATAATGTAAAGGCACCTTACCAGTTCTCACTGGTACCGGTATCTTTCTCATTGGACAGTGGTGATCTGGTTGTACTGGATGTCCTGATTGGAACAGAAAACAAACCCGCCGAAAATATTCACGGGGTGAAATTCTCGCTGAACATTCCGCCGCTGCTGATGGATTCCTCGACCCTGAATGTCAAATTTCACCATGATGGCTGGATCGGGGAAAACACATCCAGCCTCTCCATGGATGCGGTACCTTATGACGGCAGGGTTGATGCAGCCATTACGCGAGCAAGAGGCAATGTGGTATCAGGTTTTGGCCTGATTGCGACGATCAGCTTCATTGTGGAAGATGATATTGAAGGTATCCGTTCTTCTGCTGACAAGATCCCTTTCAAATTCAGGCTCGATGAAGGCTTAGCCTATTCGGGGACGGGTGAACGGATTGATATTCCGGGAGACTCGCTGATCTATATCCTGGATTTGTCCAATCCGGCCATGAACCAGGATCTCGATAAATCTGTACTGCTTTTTCCGAATCCGGCCAACCAGGTTCTCCATGTCCATCTGAACGGGAAAAACGAAATGAAGGAACTGGAAGTCTTTTCTTTCACCGGACAACAAGTCGCAGTGTACAATAATCTAGAAGGAAAGCAGACGACAATCGATCTTCCCGGATTGGCATCGGGATTCTATATTGCCAGGATTTCCACAGACAAAGGGGTGATCTCCAGAAAATTCGAGATCATCCAAAACTAAATCATTCCGCTTCTCCATGATTTCTTCTGAACTCAAGCAACTGCTTGAAGACCGTCTCTCTATTGACATCCAAAATGCGAGGTCCGTAACCGGTGGGGATATCAATGATGCCTTTACAATCACAAGCAGCAAGGGGCAAACATTTTTTGTCAAAGGGAACGGCATTGAAGAAGCCCCGGACATGCTTTCTACTGAAGCGCTGGGTTTGCAGACCATGTCAGCTTCAGGGACTGTGCCGGTACCTGAAGTGATCGATCTCGGAATATTGGGTACCTATGCATTTCTCGTACTTGAATTCATTGAACCTGGAAATCTGGTTGCAGAGAGCTGGGACGAGTTTGCACAAAATCTGAGTGGGATGCACAGATCGGGAGGGTTTCCGTTCGGACTTGACCACGACAATTTTATCGGCCGGCTTCACCAACGAAACGGGTATCACGAAAGCTGGTCAGATTTTTATCGTGCAAAACGGTTGCAGCCCCAGTTGGCGCAAATGAAAAGGAATTTTCCCGGAGAGACAAGGTTTTACCAGGATGCAGAAAAACTTTTATCAAAACTTGGTGAAATCGTGGAAGATGCAGAACCATCAATGATCCATGGTGACATGTGGGGGGGCAACCACCTTGTATCCCGCAAAGGCCTCATCTATCTGATTGATCCTGCAGTCTCCATTGCCTCCCGGGAAATGGATATCGCGATGTCCCTGCTTTTCGGCGGATATCCTGAGCATTTTTATCACGCTTATCATCAGCACTATCCTTTACAGTCCGGGTGGGAAGGTCGTATCCCGGTATACCAGTTGTACTATTTGCTTGTTCATGTGAACCTTTTCGGAAGGAGTTATATGCCCGGTGCACACAGGGCGATCCGCAAGTATCTCTGATATCCGAAAGCTACAGGTAGTATTGGTCGGTGCACGGAGGTTACAACCTGTTCTGGTTTACGATTTCCAGCAGGTCATCCCGGTAATTTTTTCCGATGGGGAGATGTTTATTCTGTCCCTTTTCAATCACTTCCACCATATTCCCGACGATAGCCTGGATTTTATCCAGGTTCACGATGTAGGACCTGTGGATCCGTTGGAATTGCTGCTCAGGTAACTTTTTTTCAAGGCTTTTCATGGTTTGAAGTGTGATCACCCTGGTATTTCCCATCCGGATAATGACATAATCCTTGAGGCCCTCGATATAGATGATGTCATCAAACTTGACTTTGACAAGTTTTTTATCTGCCTTGACAAACACAAAATCTTCTCCGTCAAGTTCGGCACTCTGCTGCACTGATTCTGTTTTGCGCATTTCGAAATGCTCTGAAGCCTTGTTCACAGCTTTCATGAATCTGTCCATGGAAATTGGTTTGAGCAGATAGTCGATGGCATCGAGTTCAAAACCGTCAATCGCATAATTGCTGTATGCCGTGGTGAAAATCACCATGGGTGGATTTGAAAGGGACTTTACAAATTCAATCCCGGTTACCTGGGGCATCTGAATATCAAGAAAGATGAGGTCAACCTCATTTTTCTTCAATGCCTCATTGGCTTCGATGGCATTACTGCATTTGGCAACGAGTTCCAGTTCATTGATCTGTCCGACATACGTTTCGAGGACATCTTGTGCGAGGGGTTCATCGTCTACGATTATCACTTTCATATGATTCTGTCTTGTGTTTATGATTGATCATCCAATTCGATGCTCAGATTAATGATATAACGGTCCGGCTGGTCCCTGATCTCCAGGGTATATCTCTCCGGATAGATCAGGTCGAGCCGACGCTGAATATTTACCAGTCCGATGCCGCCACTTCTTTTATGCTCCTGCAAGGGCTGGGCGGGTGTTTTACTGTTCTGGATATGCAGCTTGATCACACCATCCACCAGCTCAAGGCAAATATGCACAAAACCATGCTTGATCTGGTTGCTGAGCCCATGTTTAAAACTGTTTTCAATAAACGGGATGAACATGAGCGGTGCGATCTTCTGATCCCCGATTTCACCTTTTACCGTGAACTGGAGGTCCACATCACTGCCCTGCCGCAATCTTTCCAGCTCAATATAGTTTTTCATATAGTTTACTTCCTTCCTGAGGGGGACGCGCCTTTCATTGCATTCATATAGCATATACCGCATGATCTCGGATAGCTGGATGACGATTTCCGGTGCTTTCTCCGATTTCTTCAGTGTCAGGGCATACAGGCTGTTGAGTGTGTTGAAGAGAAAATGCGGATTGATCTGTGACTTCAGGAAGTTCAGCTCGGATTGCATCGTTTTTGTTTCCAGTTCCTTCTTTTCCTGCCTGTGCCTCAGCCAGTCGGTCATGACCTGGATAATGGTACTGAAGCACGCGATCATGAACATCGAAAGGAAAATATACCCCATATTAAAAATGAGGTATTCCTGGTTTAAGGGTTTGTTGGCATACAGAAAATAAAAGATGACAGTTTTGATGGGTGTCAGGGCGATCGCTGCAAAAATGAGCAGAATGCAGTAGGTGGCAAAGGTCCGCTGTGTAAGATACCTGGGAATGAGGTAATTCAGGTTGAAATAGACGATCGCGATATACAGGGAAATATTGATGGTCTCGCTGATCAGGGCATCAGCAAATGATCCGTTTTTCAGAAAATGCAGGGTGACAAATACAGCATATAACACGATCCAAAGCAGGCTATGCCGTACGATCCGGCGGGAGAAGAAATGATAGATCTTATCAAGAAAAGAGAGATGTACGCTGGTATTCATGCTTTCCGTCACCGAAATTACAGATTTCCACTGGAGCATCAAACAATGCATCTTCCAGGCAGCTGTTTGCAATAAGGTATACAACGGAAACTGAAGCCGGGTTCAGATTATTCGATCGACCTGCCTTTTTCGAGGACCAAATTAATCCCTACCTTTAAAACCATAAACATTCGGCCCAAAAAATGTATTTATACATCTGTAAATTGAGAAAAAATGAAGACACCAATCATGGATGAAATGCAGGATGACCTGAGCTACAGCAGGAAAGAGCTTTACCTGGATGCGGTCACGGATCCATTAAAGGGCCATTTTGAAGAGATCATCAAACTGACAGGAGAGGATATTGACCGGGACGGGCTCTTGAAAACGCCTGAGCGTGCGGCCAAGGCGATGCAGTTCCTTACACATGGATACCAGATGAGTGGTGCCGAGATCCTGAAGTCCGCAATGTTTGAAGAAAAATACAGCGAGATGGTCATCGTGAAGGACATCGAGTTGTACTCATTGTGCGAGCACCACATCCTGCCATTTTTCGGGAAGGCCCATATCGCGTATATCCCGAACGGGTATATTGTGGGCCTGAGCAAGCTCCCCCGCGTTGTGGATGTATTTGCGAGGAGACTGCAGGTACAGGAAAGGCTTACCCACGAGATCCTGCACTGTATTGATTCAACGATCAAGCCCCTCGGTTGTGCGGTCATTATCGAAGCGAGACACATGTGCATGATGATGCGGGGTGTACAGAAACAAAATTCAGTCACCACCACTTCCGCTTTCACTGGTGAATTTAAAAATGAAGAAACCCGGAGTGAATTCTTAAATTTGGTGAGCGCAAACTTAACCTAATTTAAATCCAGCATCCATGGTCGCATATGTTTTTCCCGGACAGGGTTCACAGAAGCCCGGTATGGGTAAGGAGGTGTATGATACCAATGAAACAGCAAGGGAGATCTACTCAAGGGCTGATAAACTGCTCGGTTACCCGTTGTCTCAGGTTATGTTCGAAGGAACAGTCGAAGACCTGAAAGAAACGCGCATCACTCAACCCGCGGTTTATCTGAATTCCATTTCAATATACCTCAGCCAGCCACAGAAGCCAAAGCCTGATGCGGTAGCAGGGCATTCCCTGGGTGAATTTACGGCCCTTGTGGCCGCCGGGGTCATCTCTTTTGAAGACGGGTTGAAACTGGTGCACAGGAGGGCGTTGGCCATGCAGGAAGCTTGTGAGATCCAGGAAAGCACCATGGCTGCCATCCTGGGGCTGGAAGATCACCTGATCGAAGAGATATGCGCAGGGATTGAGGATATCGTAGTTCCTGCGAACTACAATTGTCCGGGCCAGCTCGTGATCTCAGGCACCGTTCCCGGTGTCCAGAAAGCTGTTGAAAAACTCACGCAAGCTGGTGCCAGGAGAGCCCTGATCCTCCCAGTAGGTGGCGCATTCCATAGTCCACTGATGCAGCCGGCAGCTGAACAACTGGGCAACGCGATAAAGGCTATTGATTTCAAGAAGCCGGAATGCCCGATTTACCAGAATGTCACCGCATCCGGAGTCGTGAATGCGTTAGAAATAAAAGAAAACCTCGTCCAGCAACTGACCTCGCCCGTCAGGTGGACCCAGACCATGCGCCAGATGATCTCGGATGAGATCACACAGGTCGTCGAGGTAGGTGGGCGCGTGTTAAGCGGCTTTTTCAAAAAACTGGACCGAACATTTGAAACAGCACATATTTAGTTTATTTTCAATTCATGGAAACTCAGATTAAAACCGGCGGTGTCTTATTGGCGGAGCCCTTCATGCTGGACCCAAATTTCAAGAGGTCTGTTGTCCTGCTGTGTGATCACAGCGAGGAAGAAGGTACTGTCGGTTTTATCCTCAACAAACCCCTGGAAATGCCGCTCAACGAGCTGGTAGCCGATTTTCCGGAATTTGAGGCACAGGTCTATTACGGAGGCCCCGTATCAACGAATACCATCCACTATGTGCATAATGCAGGAGACATCCTCGATGAAAGCATCGAAGTGGGACGTGGCGTTTACTGGGGTGGTGATTTTGCCAAGCTGAAGTTTTTGATCACGTCACAACTCATCAGGCCGGAGAATATCCGTTTTTTTGTTGGGTACAGTGGTTGGTCCCCGGGCCAACTTGCTGACGAAATGGTGTATAAATCCTGGATTCCAGCAGAAATGGATTCAAACTATTTATTCAAGTCCAAACCATACAGTCTCTGGAGCCAGATCATGTATAACAAAGGGCAACTGTACAGTGTCATCGCTCAAATGCCGGATGATGTTTGCCTGAATTAGCCCGACTTTTTCATTTTTGCGGAATGATTGCACTGTCGAATATTTATATCAAATATGGTGACAGGGTATTGTATGACAATATCCAGCTCATTATCAAGGAGGGAGAGCGAATCGGTCTGATCGGCCGGAATGGAAGCGGCAAATCCACCCTGCTCAAAATAATCGCAGGTGAGATCCGTCCAGACCAGGGCCAACTGGACATTCCGAAAGGGATCAGGATCGGGTACCTGCGCCAGGCAAGTAACCTCGATCCGCAGAAGACCGTCCGGGAGGCTGCCACGGAAGCATTCAGTGGTGTGCTTGCCATCCAGTCAAAAATGCGCAAGCTCGAAAAGGAACTTGAACAGCATGGGCAGGATGAGGACAAATTGATGGAGCTTTCTGCAGAGTTGGCTGATGCACATGAATCCTTTCGGCATGCTGGGGGCGACCAGGTTGAAGTAGAAGTAGAGAAGGTATTGAAAGGCCTCGGTTTCGGCCAGGAGGACCTGGACCAAAAGATCGCCACTTTTTCCGGCGGATGGAAAATGCGCGTTGAGCTGGCAAAGCTGCTGCTCCAGAAACCCAATTACCTTCTATTGGATGAACCGACAAATCATCTCGACATCGAATCCATCATCTGGCTGGAGGCATATCTCCAGCAGTATCCATATACGGTAATTGTGGTATCGCACGATCAGCGGTTTCTTGATCGTGTAACGAGGCGTACGATTGAGCTCATCAATGGACGGACTTACGATTACCGGCTGCCGTATACAAAATTCATCAGGCACAGGGAAGAGGAAAGGAAGCTCCAGGAATCCGCCTACAAGAATCAGCAGCGGGTGATCGAGCAGAAGGAAAAACTGATTGAAAAGTTCAGGGCCAAGAGCTCCAAGGCGAAGTTTGCAAAATCGCTTTCCAAACAACTGGACAGGATGGACAGGGTTGAGCTGGACACTGCGGATGTACAAGCAATCCGGATCAGGTTTCCGGAGGTGCCGCGTGGCCCGCTGGTCTATTTCGATTGCAAGGACCTGGGGAAAAAATACGGTGACAATCAGGTTTTTGAACATTTCACGTTTAAGATCCACCGGAACGAGCGGATTGCTTTTGTCGGCCAGAATGGCCAGGGAAAGTCCACACTCGCCAAAATCCTGGTAGGAGAGGAGGGTAAAACTTCCGGTGAGCTTGTACGAAAGGACAATATTTTCTTATCCTATTATGCACAGGATCAGGCAGACCGGCTTGACCCCCGGGAAACGGTACTGGAAACGATCGAACACCACGCGACTGCTGAACAGCGCCCAAAGCTCAGGTCGATGCTCGGCGGTTTCCTGTTCAAAGGTGAGGATGTGGATAAAAAAGTGAGTGTGCTCTCGGGAGGCGAGCGATCACGCCTTTCGTTGGCCTGCATGCTGCTGAGCCCCATGAACCTGCTGGTCCTGGATGAGCCTACCCACCACCTCGATATCCCTTCCAAGAATATCCTGAAACAGGCATTGCAGGACTATCATGGTACGCTGATCGTAGTGTCCCATGACAGGGAATTCCTGGAGGGCCTGACAGAGAAAACCCTGGAATTCAGGGAAGGCAGGATACACCTTCATGCGGGGGATATCCGGTCTTTTCTTGAGAAACGGGAAATCAAGGAAATGCGTGACTTGGAGATGCGACACGATACAGGGGAACACGAGTCGACAAATGCGGCTGACTCTGGCCAGACCTATGCTGCACGCAGGGAGCTCAAGAAAAAATTGAAATCTGCCGAACGCGATATCGAGCGCATTGAAAAAGAGATCAGTGAGATTGAGGAAGCCATGCTGGATGAATCTTTTTACCAGCGCAACGATTATGCAAAGACCATGGAGAGATACGGCAGCCTGAAGAATAAATTAAAGTCCCGGACAGAGGAGTGGGAAAACCTTGTGGTCCTGATGGAGGAATAAAAAAATGCCGAAGTCACCCTCTAGCAACCCCGGCAAGTCTCACCCCTTTAAAATAATTCTTGAATCGGTATTTGTATGTTTTGTCTTTCCTTCGAACGACATGATAAAGATGAAGTAAAAAAGAGCCTTGTCAGTAGATGAATACACTCATTTTGCGATCAGGGTTTTCCCTGATTTTTTACGATCAGGAATAAAAAAAAATGCCGAAGTTACCCTTTCGTAACCCCGGCAAGTCTCACCCCTTAAAATAATTCTTGTTTCGGTTTTTGTATGTTTTTTGTCTTTCCTTCGAACGACGTTGTAAAGATGAAGCTAAATGATCCATTGCAAGTAGATGTTTACCCCCAATTTATGTTCAGGGTTTTCCCTTATTGCAGGATGATCTTCTTCATGATGTAAGACGAACCATCCTGGATCCTCAGGAAAAAGATACCTGTTGGACGGTTCTGTATCGTGATTTCAATACTGTTTGACGTCAGCTTCCTGACGAAAATAGGCACCTTCATTTCTTCACCCATCGGGCTTACAAGTTGTACGCTGATTGCATCTTCGTTGTTGCCCTCCCTTGGGTAGGCCACTTTAAGTGTTTCTGCCTCAGTCTGGTGCAGAAAACTGACTGCTCCGATTTTACTCATCATCTAATTACAAATTCATGGGATGTGGTTGTAAAGATGAGTTGGATTTTTCATATAAAAATCAGGGAGAACCATGATTTTTGTGGAAAGAAAGAAATCAATTCTTCTCCGGCAATGGGATATTGATCATCGTCGTTGTGCCGGTTCCCTTTACAGAATGGACACTCAGGTCTCCCTTGAGGTAGTTGACACGTGATGCGATATTCTCTGTCCCCATGCCTTTTTTTATCTCCTGGCTGTCAAACCCGACGCCGTCATCTTCAACCATGACGATCATTTCATTATCCTTCCGGATCAGCTGGATCAGGATCTCCCTGGCATGCGCATGCTTGATGCTGTTGTGCAGCAGTTCCTGTACAATCCGGTAAATATTGAGGCTCACTGTGTTATCGAGTGCACCATTAATGCCAAAATGCTGAAATTCAATCTCCGGTTTCCCCTCTGTCTGGAGCCTGTTCACCAGGTCATTGATCGCTGCGACGATACCAAGTTTAAGCAGGGCGCCGGGCTGCATATTGTTGGAGATGTTCCTGATCTCCTTGCATGCCTCATCAAGCAACAGGTGCGCACGCTTGTATTCATTTAATGAAGAGATCCCTTCGTTTTTGTCCTGGACTGCATCAAAGTGGAGTTTGACGGTAGACAGCAATCCACCCAGGCTGTCGTGCAAATCTTTGGCAATCCGCTCTCGTTCAGCCTCTTGTCCGACGATCATGGAATGCATCGTCTCGATCTTGAGGTTGTTTTCAAGGTCCGTAATGCGCCGTTGCGTAATTTCTTCCTTTTGTTTGGAGATGATCTGATTTGTATTGAGCCTTTCCTGGTAGTTCCGAATGATCAGGTAACTCACAACGAGGATAATCAATGCACCAAAAATGAGTGCATAGGCACCCAGGCGGTTAAACCGGTTTTTGAGCTCTGCAATTTTCAGATCCCGGTCCATTTCAATGGATAATTGCTTTTCCTCAAGTTCAGCATTTTTCACGGTCAGGCCTTCGAGAAGTTCCAAACGCCTCTTGTTGAAAACGGAATCATTCAGGTTTGTATAGCGGCTCATGTAATGGAAGGCATTTTGATAGTCTCCATCGAGCTGATAACAATTGGCAAGTGCGATCAGGGCTTCTTTTCTGCGATCCGGATTCCTGCCAGCTGCCTCAAGGGACCTGTGGAAGTAATACAGTGCGAGCGGAATCCTCCCCGATGCCTGGTAATAGGTGCCATTATTGAGCAGGAGGGTACTCAAATAATTCGGTGTATCAATCGTATCCTGTTTTTGGGAAAGCAGGTTGGCCAGTGTATCCGTGATGATGCCCATATTGTCTCCTGACTTGTTTATCGTCATCACGGTGAACGAAGAGACATGGTGTACCAGCGAATCTCTGCCGGGGCGTCTGCCTTCCTTGATTTGCTCCAGCATGAAAAGCGCCGAGTCGATGTTTCCCCTGACCAGCTGAATATCTGCCAGTGCACTTTCCGCAAGGAGCATCGCGCTGGTATCCCGCCCCGCCTCAAAATGGACATGCATCTGTTGGAAGATCGACAAAGCTTCCGCGAGGTATCCGCTGCTTTCATAATAGCTTGCCAGGTCATTGAGCGCGCTGAAATAGGCTGTCGTATCCTGTGCTTCCCAGTACAGGTCTACTGCCTGATTGAAGTGTGCAATGGCCTGGTCGTGGTCCCCGATCCTGAGCAGGTAGCTTTCAGCGAGCAATTGGTGTGCCACTGCCATGTCCAGGGGTTCAGCACCTTCTTCCAGGGTCATCAGGTAATCTTGAAGATCCTGGATATTCGATTCCTTTCCGGGCTTTTCCTGGGCAAAGAGGGAGCGTGGCAGGACAACACCTGCTGCGATCAGGAGGAACAATAAGATGAAAAACTTGTGCAAAACCCGGTTCAAAGCGATACCAATTCGTTTTCCAATGCAACCCGAACAAGACCCGCCGTGTTCCGGACATTCAATTTTGTCAGTAGGCTGCGCCGGTGGGACTCTACAGTTTTCAGGCTGATGAACAGCTCCTCTGCGATTTCCTGGGTCGTATGCTCCTGGACGATGAGCTGGAGGACCTCTTTCTCACGCCTTGAGATCTTTGGCAAGATACCTCTTGATTTCTTCTGGTCATCCTTTGGGGAAACGAGGCTTTTCATGATGGTCTCCGTGACTTCATCACTGAAATAGGAATGTCGACGGTAAACGGTTTTAATCGCCCTGACCAGTTCGGATTTGCCTGTATTCTTTAAAATATACCCCAATGCACCAAATTTCAGGATCTCCGTGACAAAACTCTCGTCATTGTACATGGATAATGCCAGCACCCTGATCTCCGGGTATTCCTTCGTCAGCTTTTTACATACTTCGATGCCGTTCATCCCGGGCAAGTTGATATCCAGAAGGATCACATCGATCTGGTGCTTCTGTATCTCAGCAAACACGGAGCCTCCATCGTAACATTTCGCGACTACCTGGATATCCCTTTCATCTTTCAGGATGGATTCAATCCCCTCCACAAACATATTATGGTCATCAGCAATGAGTAACCTGATCATAGTCAATTGGAAATTCCTCTTGTGAATATATTAAAACTAAAAAATATGGCGCCATCGTGTGCTATTGATTGCAAAAACACGTGAGCGCATACACATTGCGGCCGGGTAAGATTTGCCTTAAATTGTTGACAGTTTGTCACAGGTTGAACGCTGTACAAGTTGCCCTATTGTCTATGTCCGCCAACTTTCATCACAAGATAAGAAAATAGTCTGTCAGGTTACACAGCAATCCAGGATGCGGAAAAAGTATTCCACAGTGATACCCGCATCTCACATCACGCTTGTGGTCCGCCCATGATTCGATATCGGCTTCATTCAGGTTTGGCAGGCTTGCGCCATTTTTCCAGCTGGTTGAGCAAGGCACGAAAATCTTTGGGTAACCCGGCGGTGAAGGAGACCTCGGACCCTGTTACAGGATGCAGAAAAATGAGGCGGCTCGCGTGAAGGGTATGCCTGCCTATAAGCGGTCGTAATTCCTTTCCCTTCCGGTAATTGAATTTTCCCTGCGTTTTGATATCGTGGGCATACAAAGCAGACCGCTGACCATAAAGTGCATCCACGGCTAACGGATGGCCAATATGCTGCAAATGGATCCTGATCTGGTGGGTCCGCCCAGTGTGTGGCGTAACTTCCAGAAGGGCAAAATCCCGGAATTGTTCGACCAGCCTCCATGAAGTTTGCGATGGTTTCCCCTTTCTGTTCACCATTCCCTTCCCGGAACTGCCATAGGCAATAGCCGCATCAATTTTTCCGTGCGATTCATGCATATTTCCATGCACAATGGCCAGGTAATGCTTGATGACCTGGCGGTCGGCAAACTGGGTGTTCAGTGACCTGTGTGCCTGTTCATTGAGGGCCCACACCATAATACCGCTTGTGTCCTTGTCGAGCCGGTGTACCGGCATGACACCAGGGTGCCTGTTCTGCAGGTAATGGTAAATATTCTTTTTCGATGGATCGTACCTGTCCGGGATAGACAGGCTTCCTGCCGGTTTCTCAATACAGAGGATATCCTCGTCTTTGAAGACCACTTTTACGTCAAAGCTCATTTGTTCCCTTGTTCACCGGCAATCGGGAGAATCTCTTCCTGCCCATGAGATAATAATCGATGAGCATATATCCCCGGTAGACGCCCTTGAGTTTTTTAACAGGCTCAATATGCATATCGGCAAGCCGCTTTTTAAATGCACGCCGCTTTTTCATGAGCCCGGGAATCCATCCGTAGAGGCTCAAATGCGCACGGACGACGGCACTGCAATTTTTAAATTGACCCTTGACGATGAAGTTTAGCCCGGCCAGCCCATCCAGGACGAGCCGGATCAACAGTACGATCATAAGCGGCAACCTTGACTGGTTTTTAATCAGCGTAGCAAGGTTGTTCCTGAAATTCAAATACACTTTGTGCGGATCCTGATAGTCCAGTGTACCGCCTCCCACATGGAATACGATGGAAGAGGGGATCACCCTGATCTGGTATCCTGCCCGTTGGAGCCGCCAGCAGAGATCGATTTCCTCCTGGTGAGCGAAATAATCACGATCAAAGCCACCGACTAACCTGAAGGCTTCCGCGCGGATGATGCAGGCTGCTCCCGTGGCCCAGAATATGGATTGAATGTCATTGTACTGTCCGGTATCCTTCTCGATGGTATCCAGGATCCGTCCCCGGCAAAAAGGGTAGCCCAAAAGATCGATATACCCGCCGGCTGCACCTGCATATTCGAAGGCTTCCTTATTTTTCACATCCAGTATCTTTGGCTGGCAAACGGCAGTGTCAGGGTGTTCCTCCATATATGTAATGATCCTGGAGGCCCATTCTGGGGTGAGCTCAAGGTCTGAATTGACGATCGCGTAGTAGTCTGCCTCTATCTGGCCTAAAGCCCTGTTGTACCCCTCTGCGAAACCATAATTCCGGTCCAGCCTGATCACATGCACAGAGGGAAAATACTTTTCCACAAATGCGATCGAACTGTCTGTCGATGCGTTGTCCGCAAGGTATATCCGGTAATTGGAATACACGATGCGGGTAAAAGAATCAAGGAACTTTTCCAGGAATGAAAGGCCATTGTAATTCAGTATGACAACCGCTAACTCCGGAGTCATCTGTTCCGGGGCATTTGGTTCCCTGAAATATTCCATGACATGTGTACGGTCTTTCTCAAGTTGTGCGCGCAGGTCATCTAATGAATCGAATTGCTGGTCCGTGCGGATAAAATCCATGAAGAAGACCCTGATTGATTCCCCGTAAATGCGTTGATTGAAATGAAAAATATTGACTTCTATGGATTTCTGTTCCCCGGCTCCCAGCGTGGGTCGCTTGCCGATGTAGAGCATGCCTTCATATTCCCGTTCATTGACTTCTACACGAACAGCATAGATCCCGTCTGGAGGTACGAGTTTCCTGGAAAAATCCACTTCGATATTTGCCGTCGGAAATCCAAGCCTCGTACCGAGTTTCTGGCCATGCACGATTTTACCGGAAAGCACGTAGGCGTGTCCCAACAGCTGATTGGCTAATTTGATATCTGCATTTGAGATGGCATTCCTGATCTTTGTGGAACTGATCACGATTTCCCTGGTCTCGTGTTTCGCGATTTCCACAACCGTGAAAAGCCCCTTGCGTTCGTACTCCTTCAGCAAGTCGACATTGCCCGCACGGTTGAGCCCAAACCTGTGATCATACCCGATGACAATACTTGCCGGGTGAAAGTTGCCGATCAGGAACTTCTCGACGTATTCGCGGGGGGACATCTGAGAAAATTCGATCGTAAAGGGGACAACCACTACGTGGTCGATCCCTTCACGTTCAAAATAGGGGAATTTCTCTTCCAGCGTGGTGAGTAATTCAAGAGATGTATCTTTGGGATAGATTACTTCGCGTGGGTGTGGATGAAAGGTGATGACAACAGATTCGGCAGCTTGTTCTTTGGCAAGGTGATGAACACGCTTTACAATCTTCTGATGTCCTGCATGTACACCGTCAAATGCCCCGATGGTAATGACAGTTTTCTGAAATGCGGGGAGGTCATCCAAATTGAAAAAGATGTTCATTTGCGGTCAAAAATATGGAAATTCGCGGTTTGTTGAACGCCCACGCAAATAAACCGTTTATTCGTTGAATGGTTCGTTTTTAAAATAACAGATATGCAGATTGACAATAATAAAATCGTAGATATCCTGCGTACCGTGGCAGACCCGGTCAACGGGCAAGACCTGATCACCCAGCGCAGGATCAAAAACCTGAAAATTGAAGGCAACCGCGTACAGTTTGAACTTGACATCAGCGGGATAGATGATGCGCAGAAGTCCGCACTGAACTTCGCTTGCCAGGAGGCAATTCTGAAGGAATACCCCGAGGCCCAGGTCCACGTGCACATGCTGGGTGCACCCAGGGACAGTGCAGCGCGAAAAAGCGGAGCGTTACCACAGGCAAAGAATATCATTGCTGTGGCCAGTGGCAAGGGCGGTGTGGGGAAATCCACGATGTCAGTCAACCTTGCGCTTGGATTAAAACAACTCGGCGCGCGGGTGGCATTGATCGATGCTGACCTGTACGGCCCTTCCATTCCGACAATGCTCGGCCTCAAGGGCCAACGGCCGAAAGTGAAACAGGTCTATGGGGCACACAAAATCATCCCGCTGGAGGCATACGGCATGAATGTCATTTCGATCGGGTTTGTTGTCGATCCCGAACAGGCCGTTGTCCTGCGCGGACCCCGTTTATCCGGCATTATCAAACAATTCATCAACGATGTCATCTGGCCCGAACTGGACTACATGATTATCGACCTGCCACCAGGCACCGGGGACATCCAGTTGACCCTTGTGCAAACAGTTCCCGTCACCGGGGTTGTGATGGTCACAACACCCCAGGAGGTAGCTGTCATCGATGCTGTAAAGGCAATGAATATGTTTTTGCTTGACGGCGTTGAAGTCCCTGTGGTGGGAGTCGTGGAAAACATGTCCTGGTTTACGCCAAAGGAATTGCCGGATAACAGGTATTACCTGTTTGGGGAAGGCGGGGGCGAAAAGCTCGCACAGAAAAGCGGGTCCATGCTCCTTGGAAAGGTACCCCTCATCCAGGGCATCCGGGAGGGAGGCGATCTTGGAAAACCAAGTGTGGAAAGCGGATTTGAGGATCAGAAAAAGTATTTCCTGGATATCGCGCGCAACCTGATGGAACAAGTAGAAATCAGGAACAGCACCAAGGCACCGACTGCACGCGTTGAGCTGAAGAACTAATTGGTTTGCCGATGAATTGTATTTTTGATTGGATATACGCAATGAACGATGTCTGCCGGGGATAAGGAAAAATTATTGACCGAGATCAATGCAGCGCTGGAAAGCATCCGTCCGCACCTGGCAGTTGACGGGGGTGACATCGAGGTGATGGACATCACGGATGACATGTGTGTTATGGTAAAGTGGCTGGGAAACTGCCAGACCTGTGCCATGAGTGAAATGACGATGAAAGCGGGTGTTGAACAAACCATCAAGTCGCAGTTCCCCCAGATTGAAACGATCATTGCCATCAACGAATCCTGAATTTGCCTGATCACATGACTTACCAGGAGCTAACTGACCAGATCTTTGAAAAGAAATCATATCTGTGCGTCGGCCTGGATACGGACCCGGCCAGAATCCCGCAGCATCTGAAAAATCTCGCGGATCCGGTATTTGAATTCAACCGGCGCATCATAGACAGCACATATGACCTTTGCGTTGCTTACAAACTGAATATTGCATTTTACGAGTCCCTCGGTCCCCAGGGATGGGAAAGCCTCCGCAAGACAGTCCATCATATCCCCAACACACATTTTACCATTGCGGATGCCAAACGCGGTGATATCGGGAATACCTCCAGGATGTATGCAAAGACATTCTTTGAAACTTTTCCATTTGATTCGATTACGGTGAATCCCTATATGGGTCGTGATTCCGTCCAGCCCTTCCTGAATTTTCCCGGCAAATGGGTGATCCTGCTTTGCCTGACATCCAACACGGGTAGCCATGACTTCCAGATGATCGCAGACAAGGAAGGTGTGCATCTGTATGAAAAAGTCATCTTGCAGTCCAAAGAGTGGGCCGGGCGCGAACAACTGATGTATGTGGTCGGAGCGACGCATCCTGAACAGCTTGTTTCAATCAGGGCGGCGTTGCCCGAATCATTCTTCCTGATTCCCGGGGTAGGTGCACAGGGTGGAGACCTGGAGGCGATATCGAGGGCAGGCTGGAATCCGCAATGTGGGATGCTCATCAATTCCAGCAGGGGGATCATCTACGCGGACAGCACCGATGCCTTTGACAAAGCGGCCCGTGAAGAAGCCTTGAAATTGCAGCAGCATATGGCCCGGTTCATCGGGCAACAGCGGGGCTAAAACGCGATCATTTTTTCAACCTTGTTTTCATGGATAAACCAGTGCAGGATCTTGATATCCTCTGGCGTTGCATTGCACGGCCTGATATGCTCGAGCGCATGATCGAGCGAGTTGATCTGCAGATCGGTTTCATGGGCATAACCCCAACCATAAAGTTTTCCATCCACAATGGCTACAAGTGATTTTTCATCGGGCTCCCTGCCCCGGTCGATAATGACGAGGTTGTCTTCAACTGATTTCCGGAGCATGCGCATTGCCAGTTCAGCCCTTTCGTTATAGGATTCCGGCTTCTCTTCGCCGGTACATGCCCCCCTACACTTCCCGATTTTAAAAGAAAAACAGGATCCCGGCCCTGTCGCATGGTCACTCTTGTTTTCGCAAAGCTCGAAGGAGTCGATCATGCGCTTAACCGCCCCTCGGGCAGCCCTGAGATCAGGATACTCATGGATGATGACGGCATTTCGATCGGCAATTTTGTTCTTCTTCTGCACACCAAGGAAAATATAGCCATCCAGGTCATATGCAGCATATGCCACATAAGGAAAAGACTTTCGCCTCAAGGCCCTGTTGATCTCGGGCTGCAGTTTTTTGATTTCCTTGTTTTCGAGCAGCAAGGCAATGAGTTCACTACCTGTCAGAGTGTACTCGATGGAAGCCACCTTCTGCTGCATTTTTGCAGCTTTATCCGTAATTCTTGCGAAATGCTGCATCACCCGCTTCTGGATGTTGATACTTTTACCAACGTACACCACCTGGCCGTCCTGGTCAAGGAAGTAATACACTCCGGGCAATTCAGGAAGGTTGTGGAGATCGTCAAGGTCCACATTCGCAGGCAGTTTCGACTCACGGATACCCCGGTTAACGAAGTGCTTTACATTCTCGTTATCTGCATCTGCATCGAGGATATGCTCAAATACGATCGTAGTAGCGAGGGTGTCATCCAGTGCCCGGTGCCGGGCATTGACTGAGATGCCAAAATGCCTGATCAGGTTGCCCAGTGAATATGAACCGAGACCAGGAAAAAGCTTCCGTGTCAGCCTGACGGTGCATAATTGCTTGCGCGTATACGTGTATCCCAACCGCTGGAATTCTGCCCTGATGAACCCATAGTCAAACCGCACATTGTGTGCAACAAAGACTGCACCTTCCGTCATTTCAACGATTTTCCGAGCAACCTCGTAGAATTTGGGAGCTTCTGCCACCATTTCATTCGTGATGCCTGTAATCCTTGTGATGTACTCGGGAATGCTTCTTTCCGGATAGATCAGGGTGTCCCATTGGTCGATAATGCGGTGGCCGTCATGCAGGACAATCGCGATTTCCGTAATTTTATCCCGTTTGACCATGCCGCCCGTGGTCTCAATATCTATGATCGCAAATCGTTTATCCATAAAAGCCCTGGTTCAACATGCACCAAATTCAAAAACGTAAAATACACTGTTTCCTTTACATATTTATTTTATTCGTCATATATCTTGGCTGTACACCCGACCAGCACAACCGACACGTTGGCATCAGTGAGGAAGCAATCGTCCAAAGAGTATCGAATTTAGAAGTCCTTGAGATCATTCCCGGCGCAGAAAGGCTGGCAACGTATGTCCCCAGGTTGCAGGGAAAAAATGTCGGGCTGGTGGTGAACCAGACATCTATCATCGGTGACAAGCATTTGCTTGACAGTTTGCTTGAGCTGGATATTCGCATCGGGAAAATTTTTGCACCAGAGCATGGCTTCAGGGGAGAGGCCGATGCAGGCGAAAAAGTAGAGAGCGGTGTGGATGACAGGACGGGCATCCCGATCATTTCACTGTATGGAAGCAAAAGGGGGCCCTCTGCTGAAGATATGGAGGGGTTGGATATCCTCGTGTACGACATTCAGGATGTCGGAGTCCGCTTCTATACCTACATTTCGACCATGCATTATATCATGCAGGCATGTGCCGATCACGGGAAACCACTGATCATCCTGGACAGGCCGAATCCGAACGGTTACTATGTGGACGGACCCGTGCTGGAGCCGGAATTCAGGTCCTTCGTCGGGATGCATCCGATCCCGGTGGTATACGGGCTTACCTGCGGTGAACTGGCGGGGATGATCAACGGGGAAGGCTGGCTCGATGGTGGGAAAACCTGCGACCTCACAGTAGTTTCCTGCCTGAACTATTCCCATGATCAAACGTATGAATTGCCGGTCAAGCCCTCACCGAATTTGCCAAACCTCCGATCCATCCTGCTGTATCCTTCCCTCTGCTATTTTGAGCCGACCATTGTCAGCATCGGCAGGGGTACGAACAAGCAATTTCAGGTGATCGGGCACCCTGACTTCAAGGAAGGCTCATATGTGTTCCGCCCTGCGCCAGGACCTGGTGCTATGCATCCAAAACTCGAAGGCCAGGACTGTTACGGCGTGAATCTTGAAGGATTAGACCCCGCACAGATCATGCAATGGGAAGAGCTCAACCTGGGTTACCTCCTTGGGTTCTACAAGTCATTGGGAAAAAAGGAATTCATTACCAACCCGGACTTTTTTGACAAACTTGCCGGGACGGACAAGCTGCGCAAACAGATCGAATCAGGACTGGATGAAGATGCGATCAGGAGTTCCTGGGCAAAGGACATAGCGAAATACAGGGAGAAACGCCGAAAGTACCTTTTGTATGAACTGTAACCCTGTACTTACCACCTGTAGATGACCTGGAGTTTGATTTCTGTCCTGTGGTTCGCTGCTATTTCGTTCAATCCGCTGCCAACAGTTGCACGATTTAGCAGTTCCAGCCTGGCATACCTCAATTCGAGCGTGAGATCCCGGATACCCCGATACCTGAGATTCACATAATAGCGGATTCCCCTATCCGAGTAAGGAGGGACTGAAAACTGGTAGATAACATCATTCTCATATGCATAGATGCGCGCATCATACCCGTCTGTATCAAATAGCGCAAACCGCATCGTACCGGAAAGAGGGCTACCCATTGGCTTGAAAATCACATCGTGAAACATCAGCATTCCCTTCCTCACCGGATTGTTTCCCAAACGGTAAGCTGAAAATTCAAGCCTGTTGCGCATTTCCAGTGAGGGTGTCACCCGATACGCAATGTGGCCACGAACCTGGATTTTCCGCTGCCAGGAAAGCACATTTGTTCGAGCTTCCGGTGATGGATCATTCCTTTGTTTCATTTCCCGCCTGAAATGGGCATACACACTCCATCTCCGTTTCTTTTGGTATTCGATCCTGATCAGCTGCTCGGATCCAGAAGAAGGGGCATCTGCCTGGTATCTCAGCCAGGGGTGCTGCCATACATCCATGTAGGCACTGATTTTCCAGGAGACTGCAGGGCGCATTTCAATTCCCAGGTAGTATCCCGACTCATTTGCGGATTGCCCGGTTTCCGAAAACGGATCAGATACGGGGGCGTGAAATTCCTTTGGGTAACGCCTGTATAACATAGCTGCCTGCACATTCCGGTGCGGGCTGAACTGCAGCCCGGATACCAAAGCAATATGTCCCCTGCCATCAAGTGCCGTTTCACCGAAAAATGTGAAAAATCTCATGTGCATGGAATAGTCAATGCTGAAGTTTGAAAAAATCTTCCCGTGTGGACGGAATCTCTGATACAGGCGGTTACCCCGCCTGAGTTCTGCATCAAACCGATGCTGCACAGCATTCAAATTGAGCCTGAGGACCGGGTTGGCATACTGGATCCTGGCACCTGTAAAGGTATGCCTGACCGTATTTTTGTTCTTCAGCTCTGTGGTGGTCCTGTGCAGCCCGGATCCATTCAAAGAAGTAAAACTGTTGGTAATCTCAATGGATCCACGTGCAGCTGTTGACGTATCTGTCCGGATAGAGGCATCCCGATTTCGAACTGAGGCAAATAGCCCGATCTCAAGATGGTTTTTCAGCCGGAATGTAGCTGCAGCACCACGGAGAAAATCCGATTCGTTTGATGAGCGGGAGGGGCGGATACCGGGTGCGTTCTTTTTGATTTGTGTCACAAGGCTTCCTTTCCCGGTTCCGAATCCGGAGGTATGGATCAATCCCTGCCCCAGGCTCACCCTGTAATCTCCAATCGCTATTTCCTTTGCCCATTTCCGGTAACCTTGCAGGAAGATGTGAAATGAATAAAAATCGAACCCTGTCTTGTTCTTACCCTTGAAAAAAGGCTCACCGGGATCTTTTTCAGCAGTAAGCCCGAAGCTGAATCTATTCTCATAAGTATGCCTGTACCGGAATAGCACCCTGCCCGGCCGGCCTGTAAACGGAGAACTGCTGGAATCGGGGGGCACGATGGATCCTTTTTGCAATTCTATAAACCTTCGCCATTGAAACTGGATTTCATTTTTTCCTTCCATGAGCATCCCGGACAAGGGCACATTGTAATCATCCAGATCACGCTGGATGGTGATCAAAGGGAGGATCCGCCTGATGGTCTCCAGGTCCAGAATTTCGATTGCCTGCAATTCATAGAGGGAGAGCAGGTCCCCATGGCGCAGAAGATGCACTTCAATCGCCTGTTTTTCCGCAGCTGACAGGAGTCCCGCTTCAAGAAGCGGATCCAGTGGCTCCCTGTTCACATCGAGCGGAGTCTCCAGAAGAAATGCGACCTGCTCGAAAAGCATGCTTTCTTCCCCATCAGCCTCCGGTTGCACGTTTTCGATAAATTGTTCGATCTCCCGAAGCCATTCGGCCTGTTTGTCCTGTGCCAGAAAAGAATTGCAAATAAGTATTGAGAAGAGAGAAAGGCATAGGAAATCATTCCCATGCAATTTGATCATGTGTTATTCTTCATTCAATTCCTGCCAGTTTGTACGGGCAAGATAAACCATCACGACACCGCCAAAAACCATCAGCAGACGGACAACAAGTCCCGGCAATTTTCCGGCGCTGTCAATAAAGGTCAATATCGTGAGATTTGCCCCAACAAGCAAGAGCACGAGTGAGATCATCCCGAAAAGAAACAGGAGGAACCCGATAATCTGAAAAAAAACCTTCATCGACATCATATTACCATTTGTCGTTTACAAATATATGTGAAACAATCTTTTCATACTTTTGATCGGGATTGAACAAGAAAAACAGGAAGCCACAATGCTCAAGATCATTGAATGTCCCCGGGATGCCATGCAGGGTCTGAAGGAGTTCATTCCCACCACACTCAAGACCGCATATATCAACCAGTTGCTCAAAGTGGGATTCCACACCATCGACTTCGGGAGTTTTGTATCCCCGAAAGCCATTCCCCAGATGAGAGATACTCCGGAAGTCCTGAAAGGACTGGATTTGAGCACTACAAAATCAAAACTGCTTGCAATCGTGGCCAACAAGAGGGGGGCCATTGATGCCGTTCAATTTGATGAAATCACTTACCTGGGATATCCATTTTCCATTTCGGAAACTTTCCAGGTCAGGAATACGAATGCGACGATTGAGGAATCTGTGGATCGCGTACACGATATCCAGGACATCTGTATGGCAAACGAAAAGCAGCTTGTCGTCTATATCTCGATGGGTTTTGGCAACCCGTATGGCGATCCCTGGAATGTGGAAATTGCCCAGAAGTGGGTAGACAGGCTAGCCGATATGGGCATTCGCATCATGGCACTGTCGGATACGATCGGGGTGGCCACGCCGGACAGTATCAGTTACCTCTTCAGCAATCTGATCCCGCCTTACCCCGATGTCGAGTTCGGGGCGCATTTCCATACGCAGGCACATAATTGGGAAGAAAAAATCAAGGCAGCCTTCCAAAACGGCTGTCACAGGTTTGATGCCGCGATGCGGGGATATGGTGGCTGCCCCATGGCGAAAGACGACCTGACAGGGAATATGCCTACAGAGAACCTAGTATACTACTTCGACAAGAACGACATCGAGCTGGGATTCGACAGGCATGCGCTGGCCAAGGTGATGACGATGGCCGCCGACATTTTTCCTGATTAGTACTCGACTTCTTTCTGCAGGTTAGATGTGGATGACCTCACCGTATGCAGCAGCAGCAGCTTCCATGACAGCTTCACTCATCGTCGGATGCGGATGGACAGCCTTGATGATCTCATGCCCGGTGGTTTCGAGTTTCCTTGCAGCCACCACTTCAGCGATCATTTCTGTCACATTCATACCGATCATATGAGCGCCGAGGAATTCTCCGTACCTGGCGTCGAATATCACCTTGACAAACCCTTCTTTTGCGCCGGCAGCACTGGCTTTTCCGCTTGCAGTGAACGGGAACTTTCCAATTTTCAGCTCGTATCCTGCTTCCCGGGCGGCATCTTCGGTATAACCAACGGAAGCGACCTCAGGAACACAATAGGTGCATCCCGGCAAATTGTTGTAATCGATCGGGTTCGGGTTTTCCCCGGCGATTTTCTCCACGCACGTGATCCCTTCGGCGCTCGCCACATGTGCCAGGGCTGGGCCCGATACGATGTCGCCAATGGCATAGATCCCCGGCACATTTGTTTGGTAGTACTCATCAACCTTGACAAGGCCTTTGTCCATTTCGATACCAAGCGTTTCAAGGCCGACGTCCTCGGTATTGGGCGTCACCCCGGCTGCAGAAAGGACGATATCGCACTCCAGTGTGCTTGTGTCACCGGATTTCCTGTCTTTGACGGAAACCGTACATTGCTTGCCTTTCGTGTCCACCGATTCAACAGATGTATTTGCCATGACCTTGATGCCCTGGCGCCTGAATGCTTTTGCCAGTTCCTTGGAAACATCCTTGTCCTCACGTGGCACAAGGCCCTGCTCGAGAAATTCAACCACTGTGACTTCGGTCCCGATCGACTTGTAGAAATAGGCGAATTCCACACCAATGGCGCCTGCGCCGACAATGACCATGCTGGCGGGTTGTTTCTCAAGCGTCATGGCCTCACGGTACCCGATCACTTTCTTGCCGTCGATCGGAAGGCTTGGCAGTTCTTTAGCGCGTGCTCCAGTTGCGACAATGATATGATTTGCTTCGTAGGTTTGTTTTGCCCCTTTTTCATCCGTCACCTCCACTTTTTTTCCCCGGATAAGCCTCCCATGTCCGTTGATCACTTCGATCTTGTTTTTGCGGAAGAGGAACTGGACACCCTTGCTCATGCCTCCAGCCACGCTCCTTGATCTTTTAACCATCCCGTCAAAATCCGGTTTCGCATCTTTCACCTTGATTCCATAATCAGATGCATGCTGGATGTAATTGAATACTTGTGCAGATTTGAGGAGTGCCTTAGTGGGGATGCAACCCCAGTTCAAACAGACGCCGCCCAATGATTCCTTTTCCACAACGGCAACCTTCATTCCGAGCTGTGACGCACGAATGGCGGCCACATAACCGCCGGGACCACTTCCAATCACAATAAGATCGTATTTCATATGCTTGCTTTTATGCTGATGGGTTTCGAATAGCGGCAAAGATAGACAAGTTTCACTTTTAGGTGGTTGATTTATCGCTCCTGGAAGGCAGCCAGGCCTTCGGTGAAATCCTGCATATCACGGTATTTGGGGATAAACGGAGCCGTCATATTCCGGTTGACATAAGCGATCCCCTCCCTGAAGGCAGCCCGTGCAAGTCCGTCAGAAAAATCCCATGCCAGGCCAAAAACAGGGTCAATCAGTTCGTTCCCGCCCGCATCAAGGTATCCCCAGAGATCATTGCGCATATAGGCTGCGAACCCTTCTTGAAACCTGTTGATTTGCTGGTATTGAAATGGCGTGACAAGTTCCCCGGATGTATCCATCAGGGCAAAGCCGCTCTCGGCACGAACCATCCACTTCAGCTCGCCAAGATATACGGGAAGACTACGCAACCCGCCAGGCATCCCTTCAATTTTCACTGGAATGGTGTCTCCGGACTGTTCTAAACGGTACACTTTACCGTTTTTCATGACAAATGCGTTGCCCGATTCAAAATCCGTTCCCCGATCAAATGGTCCGAACAGGATCTCGCCCTCGCGACTGGCATAATGGGTCTTGCCTTCCTTCACAACCCGTGC
Source organism: Lewinellaceae bacterium (assembly GCA_029976695.1). Classification (GTDB taxonomy): domain Bacteria; phylum Bacteroidota; class Bacteroidia; order Chitinophagales; family Saprospiraceae; genus JARQTN01. Next base: position 37,942 of record JARQTN010000057.1, on the reverse strand, counting down.
GAACCCATCGGAAAAATCGAAAACGCGCTCATAGATACATGGAAGGACAAATCGGCCTGATTTGTCAATGATCCCGAATGCATCGTCTTTTTTCACCCGGGCAAGTCCGCCTTCAAAATCCCATGCCTTGTCAAATTCAGGTTCTATAGCCAACCCGCCTGCATGGTCGAGATAGCCCCATTGGTTTGCCAGGAGTACTTTAGCCAAACCGTTTGAAAATTCACCTGCCTGGGTGAAATTCATTTCTTCAATGTAATCTCCGCTGGCATTGATAAAGTGGTACTCACCGCCAAAATCCTGTACGCGCGCGATCCCTTCCCGGAATGGATGTGCCGCCTTAAAGCGAAAATCCACAATGGTCTTACCGTCCTTGTCAATGTATCCCCATTTTCCATCCTCATTGGCGGGAGCCAGACCTTCGGAAAATTTCCCAACGGCATCGTATCTGGCATCGATCACGATATCGCCATCCTTGTCGATAAACCCCCATTTGTATTCAGGGGATACATAATCTTCAAAATATGCCTGCTCCGCAGAAATGGATTCAACATCACCGGATGAGGCTTTTTCCTCTGTACTGTCCTGGCAAGAGGCCAGGATCAAAAACAGAAAAAAAAGGAGCCTTCCAATATCATTCAGGTTCATATTTCGTTTCATTAGAGGAAACAAAGATAGTTCCCGCCAACTGAATAACGTATTTTTTAACCGCTCCCAAAATGAGATACCTGGTTTGCATGCTTCTCATCCTGTCCTTTGTCTTGCCTCTAACCGGGATCGGGCAGGAATGGATGCGGCACAAACTGGATGATGGAAGGATCAGTTTTCTAGCTCCCGGTGACATGGATTACCAGGTCAGAAGCATAGAGACTGCAGTCGGAACCATTACCCAGCATCACTATTATCT